>CALRKC020000065.1:0-9380 GCA_943367895.1 Erythrobacter sanguineus
GGCGATTTCACCACTACCGGTTCTCCGTTCAGTGTGCCCACCAGGGTGACAAACTCGTCGCTACCCAAAGCGGACGGTGTCATGGCAGAATCAGCCCCTTCAATTGTAAAAAATGAAAAATTACTATTAGACAACCTGAATTGCCTGTCAGACTGCGGAACAAGAAAGGTATTCACATGCAGCCCCAGTGTAAAATCCCAAAGGCCGGCTTTCTTAGGAGTATACATCCAGCCTGATGCTGCCTGATATACAGCACCATCTGTGGCCGGTGTAATATATTTATCGGTAAAGAAAATGGCATCATCAATCAGGTTGTTGAAATCCTGAATAACCTCATCAGACTGCGCATTTGCAGTAAAAGCAGAGAGTACTATAGCGATGATACCGCTTTTTACCGACAACGACTTACGCATCGATATTGGCGTAAACCGCATTCTTCTCAATAAACTCCCTTCTTGGCGGAACTTCGTCACCCATTAACATTGAAAATACCTGATCAGCTTCTGCGAGACTGTCAATAGTCACCTGTCGTAATGTCCTGAAATTAGGATCCATCGTTGTTTCCCACAACTGTTCGGCGTTCATTTCACCAAGACCTTTGTAACGCTGGATTGCCGCGCTTCCGCCCATCCTTTCGTTTGCCTGGTCACGCTGAGTGTCATTCCACGCATATTCTTTTTTGTTTCCTTTTTTCACAAGGTACAATGGCGGCGCAGCGATATATACGTGACCCTCTTCGATCAGCTCACGCATGAACCTGAAGAAGAACGTTAATATTAAGGTAGAAATATGGCTACCGTCAACATCCGCATCACACATGATAATTACCTTGTGATAACGCAGTTTTTCAATATTGAGCGCCTTACTGTCTTCCGCAGTACCCACAGTTACACCCAAAGCGGTGAAAATGTTGCGGATCTCTTCATTTTCAAATACCTTATGGTGCATGGCTTTCTCTACGTTCAGGATTTTTCCCCTTAATGGTAAAATGGCCTGGAAATTACGGTCGCGCCCTTGTTTTGCGGTTCCACCCGCCGAATCTCCCTCGACAAGGTATACTTCGCATTTTGCCGGATCCTGCTCTGAACAATCCGAAAGTTTTCCGGGAAGTCCACCGCCTCCCATGACGGTTTTACGCTGTACCATTTCACGTGCTTTTTTAGCAGCGTGACGTGCCTGTGCCGCGAGTATTACCTTCTGGATAATGATACGGGCATCGTTCGGGTTTTCTTCAAGATAGTTCTCAAGCATCTCCCCTACCGCCTGACTGACCGGAGAAACAACCTCCCTGTTACCCAATTTTGTTTTGGTCTGTCCTTCAAACTGAGGTTCAGCGACTTTTACAGAGATAATTGCCGTCAACCCTTCACGGAAATCATCCCCTGAAATCTCGAATTTCAGTTTATCCAATAGTCCGGAAGCATCGGCATATTTTTTAAGCGTACGGGTCAATCCGCTACGGAAACCCTGAAGGTGCGTTCCACCTTCGTGGGTATTGATATTATTTACATAAGAAAAGATATTTTCCGTGTAGCTGGTATTGTAAATCAACGCCACTTCCACAGGAATCTCGCCTTTTTCATTGTCCATGCTGATGACATGGGAAATAATCGGCTCACGGTTTCCATCCAGGTAACGGATGTATTCCTTCAAACCTTCATCGGAATGAAAAACCTCTACCTTAAAATTACCGTCAGCATCAACCTCTCTTTTATCGGTGAAAGTAATTGTGATCCCTTTATTTAAAAACGACAGCTCACGCATACGTGCTGAAAGCGTATCGTATGAAAACTCAGTAGTCTGCGTGAAAATAGTATCATCCGGATAAAATGTCTGCCGGGTACCTCTTTTGGTTGTTTCACCAATTTGCTTTACAGGATACATCGCTTTTCCGCGCTCATACTCCTGCTCATATATTTTACCGTCACGGAAAACCGTCGATTTCATATGTACGGAAAGGGCATTTACTACAGAAACACCAACACCGTGAAGGCCGCCCGAAACTTTATAGGAGTCCTTGTCGAATTTACCTCCGGCACCAATTTTGGTCATTACGACCTCCAGTGCGGAAACGCCTTCTTTTTTATGCATGTCAACCGGAATTCCCCTTCCGTTATCTTCAACGGTTACGGAGCCGTCCTCATTGATCGCAACACCGATTGTATCACAATGGCCTCCCATCGCCTCATCAATCGAATTGTCCACTACTTCATAAACCAAATGGTGAAGTCCGCGTACGCCCACATCACCGATATACATGGAAGGACGCATCCTTACGTGCTCCATTCCTTCTAACGCCTGAATACTGTCTGCCGAATAATTATTCTTCTTGTTTTCGTCGCTCATATTTTAATTGTATTCTGAGATTTTTTGTTTAACGGACAAATATATGGAAATGAGGGTAATTTTGCCTTACAAAGGCTCGTTTAAAGCCGGAAGTTATCAACATTCCGTTGTCGAAAATGAGTATATTTTCAACAACTGAAAAAATAAATATCGCGACATAAAAAAAGCACCGGAAAACTCCGGTGCCCGTACAAACAAACTATCTAACAACCTAACTAAACTACAATGCCTGATTTTGAAATTTCGGTATCCGCTTTGACGTGTGCAGCGTTTGCCCGGCCACTTGGATCCTGATTTTCCTGCCATTTCGGTATCCATTTTCTGACGGTCTGGGCAGCACTGACCTGTGGATAATACTTATGGAATATCGTCCTGTAATAATAAGCTTCTTTAGTGCTCGGTGTATTGTATGGAAACAATTCGGCTGCTGACCCGAGCTGTTCATCGGTTACTTTAGATGAAGCATATTCAATCAATTGGTCTATCCAGTTGTATCCCACACCATCTGAAAACTGTTCTTTCTGCCTCCACAATACTTCGGAAGGGAGGTACGGTTGCTCGGGCGTGTCGAACGCTTTACGCAATATATACTTTTCTACCCCGTCGTAAGTCTTTGGCTGTTTTTGTTCGGATTCGATAGTCATCGCAACATCGAGGAACGACTTGTCAAGGAATGGCACCCTCGCCTCCAAACCGTGCGCCATGGTAGACTTATCCGCCCGAAGTAAATCTGCCGTAAATAATTTCTGGACACGTTCAATGGTTTCTTTCTGAAAATCCTCAGTAGTGGGGGCATTCCTGAAATACAGATACCCACCAAAAATCTCATCGGCACCTTCACCGGAAAGAACCACTTTGATACCCAAATCGGTGATTGCCTTTGAAAGGAAATACATCGGGGTGCTTGCCCTTACCGAAGTTACATCATACGTTTCCAGATGCCAGATCAACTTATCAAGGATTTCAATGCCCTGCTCAACTGTAAAATGTACTTCATGGTGTTCCGTGCCTAAAAACTCAGCTACTTTCCTTGCTGCTGCAGCGTCAGGTGCATCCTTGTCCAATCCAATGGAAAAGGAATGCAGTTTTTTTCCTTTTTCCTTGAGCAGTCTTGCGGCAATGGCGGATGTAAGCGAAGAATCCAATCCACCGGAAAGCAATACGCCGATTGGCACATCGCTCATCAATCTCTTTCTGGTGGCTTCGGTTAATGTTTCCCTGATTTGAGACAAATCGAGTGGTTTAACAGCGGTTTTATAATCTTCATATTCCGGCCGGTAATATTTTACAAAACCGGTTTTCGGTGTGTAAAAATGTCCGGGAGGAAATGTGGAAAACGTCCTGCATTGGTCGGCTATGGGCTTCATTTCTGAAGAAAAATAAACCCTGCCCCTTTCGTCAAGACCATAATATAAAGGCTTTACGCCCATCGGATCACGTCCGGCAATGAAATCATCACCATCGATCACTACGAAAGCGAAATCGCCATCAAGTTTATCCAGGAAATCATAGCCGAATTCCTCATACAAATGAACAATGACTTCCGAATCTGATTTCGTCCTGAATGTATGATGTTTTAATATCCCATCACGCAATTCCTGGTGGTTGTAGATTTCACCATTGTGGACCATGTAAGCAGTTTTAGTCCCTTTTATAGGTTGTTTACCGGAATGCAGGTCAATGATTGACAAACGCTCATGCGAAAGGATGTGTCCATGCTCTGTAACATGCATATCACTTTCATCCGGACCACGGTGCGACATCCGCTTTGAAAGTGCTTTTACTAATTCCTTGTCTTTTCCTTTTCCTATAATGGCTAAAATCCCACACATACTCTTCTTTGTTATCGGTTATTTAATTTGATAAGGCAAAGATGGATTTTAGGTTATTATTTTAAAACCAAAACACCGCTATAAGTTTCATATTAAAACAAAAAAATTAAATTCAGATAAATATTAAAAGAGAATCCGCAAATACCGGGTTGCCAGGTTGGAATTTGTAATTTATTTATTGTATCTGTTCAATACGATATATCGTACCATTAATCTCAAACGAAAAACCTACCGGATTTCCCATTAATTTCTCTCCCAACGGCGACTGTGGGGAAATGGCAAATACGGTCTTATCGTCGATACTGATCTTAGGCAACGCCGTGGAAATATAAAGCAGCATCTTATTTGTTTGCACAAGACTGCCTAATGCTGCTTTTACATGTAAAGTCGTTGGATCGATCTTATCCAAAATCGATTGCTGCGCTAAAAATTCCGAAAGCTTGTGATTGAGTTTTTCCTGCTCAATGTGCATCATGGACAATGCCGTTTCGTGCTTGTCACCTGCAGAACCCTTGGCGTCATTCTTTGAATCCTCGGTCAATGCCGAAATCATGTCCCGGAATGCATCAATTTTGTCCTGCACGAGTTGACTGTAACGCGAATGGACTTTTTCTTTCATTTCGAAATTATAAACTTTTTAAATGACGTGCGCCTGTTTTATAATTTAAGATAATTAAAAGTCAAACTTATAATTCGCACCAACCATCACCTGAAATTGCTGCACCGGGTAGTTAAGCCACTTTTCATAAGCCTGGTTTGCAATGTTATTAAGCTTCAGGAAAGCCGTCCAACGCTCGTTGTACTTGAAACCAACATGCGCATTGGCATCGATATAACTGTCTAAAGTCGCAGTATCACCAATTCCTCCTCCAAAATCAAGGAAATCTTTTCTCTCACCGATAAAAAACAGCGAAGCACCGGCGTACCATTTGGGCGTTATATTCACATCCAATGTGGTGGCAAGTTTCAGTGCAGGGAGATTCCAGGCCTCTTCCTCTATATCTGTAGTATAACTGTTAAAAGTCGCATTGATGCCAAAGGCGACGTTCTTTGAAAAGTCGGCCTTCATCTCTCCGTAAAAACTGATTGTCTTCACGTTATCATAGGCCAATTGGAATGAGTTACCCAATTGATATCCCTCTAAATCGCTTAACATAATACCGCCCACAAAAGGAAACTGGTTGTTCCGGAACAATGCCTTGTTTTTTTCACTCTTATATGATCCCCTGACATTATAACTTACCGTACTTGATAATTTACCTTTCAAACCTGCAAAAATATCATACTGCCTGTCTGTTGGCGCGATGAATAATGTTGGCGATACGAATGGATTTTCATTGGTAAAATCACGATAAGTATTCTGATCCAGCCCGCCCTCAGCACCGGCGTAGAATACCATCAGGTCGCCGACGACTTTCAGCGACGCATTGATCTGAGGATAGATAAATAATTTATTATCACTGTTTTCCGTGTCGAGGCTGTAAAAAGCAGCGGCACCGAGATTTACCGTCCAGTCCGCGCGGTTGATTACAAAACTGGGATGTACCCCAAAATTGGTATAGCCATAACGAATCGCGCCTGTGTCAAAATAATTGTTCTTAAATTCCCCACCAACATAGTCCACAATAAAATCGGTCTTAATTTTGGTATCTGAAATATTGAAATCAAACGACGGCTTTACGTAAAAACGGTTTTCCGCTGAGTCAAACGAATCCCAGAAACGGTTGAATTTAATACTGGCTTCCTTGAAAAAGCTGTCATTAAACCGCAGCTTTGAGCCCAAATAGAAATTGTGGTAGGTATGTTTTGCGTCCACACCATCGTAAATTCCCGGATCCGGTGGACCAAAATAATCCTGGCGAACCCCATACCAATTGTAAATCTGGTTTTGATAACCTAAATCCGCGGTCCATGAAAGATTGCTTTGTTTGGAACCGTAAGTCAGATCCAGCGAAGTATTGGAGAATTTATCCTCCAGCATTAAATCATTGATGCCGCCTTGAGACGACAAATGACGAAGCATTCCGCCTACATAGGCATTGTCACTTATATTTTCGGTTACGAATAACTCCGCATTGGCGTTACCATAATTTCCACCCGCAAGGGTAACATAATTCTTAAAAAGACGCTCCTGCTCCGTTTTATCCACCGCAGCCGCACGGCCTTTTGAAGGCGTAAAAGTAGACGCTACGGGAAAAGAAAAGATGTTATAGCTGATTTCTTCCTTTTTGGAGTTCTCTTCGTCTTCCAGTGAAGGGGTTTCCTTTACCTTAAAAGCATCGGAAATTGTTGGGGTGTAGGGCTTCACCACATTTACGACTTCATTACCGAGATCTTCCCCTTCTTTCTGCGCCAGCGCAAATTGTGACAAGGATAGTAAAAAAATAAGGGCTGTATATTGGAAATTGATTTTCATAGTTTTTGTTTCTTTCTTGACTTTCGGCTTCTGACTTTTGACTTAAAGCGCTATTTCTGTATCGATGAATTGGTTTTTGCTTCTTCAGCCTGAATAATATCGCGTTCCTTAGTTGCTTCTTCAATGACATCGGGAAAATCAGTAAAATTCTTGATTACGCTGTCTAATATATAATTAGCCTGAAAAGCATCTTTTAGTCCGTAGAAATTTTTGGCCATTACCACCAATGCTTTTGCTCCAAAATATTTATAGCCTGAATAATCCTTTGTTAGTTTTTGCACTACCGTATTCGACGCTTCAAATTTGCCATCCTTATTTTTGAAATAGGCATCATAATACAGGGCTTCGGCGGCCAGTTCTCCCTTGGCGATGGTCAGCAGTTTCGCATAAGCCGTCCTTGCTTTTGCCTCATCGTTGGATTTAATGGCCGAACGTGCCACAATAATCTGGGCATCACTGCGAACTTTGTCATCTGTCTTTGGATTGGCAAGGACTTTCTCCGCTGATGTTACAGCGGCAGGATAATCTTCTTTTTCATAAAAAGATTTCATCAGGTTAGCCTGCGCGAATGTAACGTTCTGTGGATAATCCGCTTCCGATTCAAGGCGTTGCAGTTTGGGAATTGCCTTGTCATAATTCTTTGCTTTGAGATAAATCTGCGACAGCCTTACCAAGGCCTGTTCGGTAAATTCATTCTTTGGTGTAGCGGCTACAAATTCATATTTAGGAGTGGCATTTTCTTCGAGTCCATCAGCATAATAGAGCTGGGCGAGGTAAAAGTTGGCTTTAAGCGCGTGGATCCCGTTGGGAAATTTGGCAATATAGCCGCTGAAACCCGATATGGCCTGCTTTGCATTGTTCTGCAGGTATTGTTTTTCTGCCGCTTCATAGGTATCATTATCCAGTTCGGCATCAGAAACCTCAACGAATGATAAGGTTTTTACCCAGGCAGCATATTCATCCACCTGTCCGTTATCTACATAAATCAGCCTTGCTGTTGCTACAGCCTCCAATGCTTCCGGAGTATTTGGATAATCGGCAGCTACCTTTTTAAACTTTGCCAATGCCAGTTGGTCCTTATCCGCATTGTAATAAACCAATCCTTGTTTCAAGACTGACTTTGACGCGTAAATACCGTTTTTGGATTCCGCCACCAACTTATCATACGTCTTTATGGCATCATCATCTTTTTTCTCCGTGACGTAGGTATTACCCAGTTCGTACAATGCATCATCGCGGTATTGGGAATTCGGGAACGCGGGAATGAATTTCACGAGATCTTCAATCTTCTTTGTATTACGCCCGCCTACGAATCCATAACTGATGGCTTTCTGGAACGCGGCATAATCCGCATCGACACCTTTCATCTCTATCGCTTTGTTATAAGCATCCATGGCAGGCCAGTACTTGGTAGCAACGAAATAACTGTCACCCAAACGCAGGTAAGCGTCATTGAGCCTTACTTTATCATCTTTTACAGTCTTAACAAAAGCATCAAAATAATTGGCCGCCTGCTCATATTCTTTTAACTTAAAATAGGCGTACCCCAGGTTATAGCTGATATTCTTATTTTCCGGTGTGCCTTTTGCTTCCGGAAAACCGGTGAACTGCTTGAAACTCAATAAGGATTCCGAAAAACTATCCAGAACATACTCTGTTTCGCCTTTCCAAAACGTCGCTCGGGCTGTAAATTTTGGATCCCGCGGTTCAGCCAGTGACTTCTTAAACATTGACAATGCCTCCTGATAACTGCCGTCGGTGTATAATTCCAGCCCACGATAGAAAGTTACCTTTTGGTACGCCTGTTTGTTTGCGAAACTCTTATTCTTCTCGAGCAGCACCAACGCTCCCTTGTAATTTTTAGAGGTGATGAACGAATTGATCAATAAGGTTTCAATCTCCGGCTTATTCGGATTCGAAGGATATTTCTCAAGGAACGCCGACAAAACATCGGGAACCGGCTGATAGGAATTCCCGATATCATAGCTCAGTTTGGCATAGTTCAGGAATGCATCTTCCTGAATCTTCAGGTCGAATATCATTTCGGAAGCATTCTTGAAGGCATTGAGTGCCTGCTGCTTCCTTTCTGTCTTCAGGTAACTTTCTCCCAGATGGTAGTAAGCATTCTGAGCGACAAAGTCATTTCCGTCAATGATCTTGTTAAACTGCGCAATGGCATTTTCATAATCTTTCAGCTGGTAATACGAATAACCCAGGAGGTAATAGTCCGTATTGTTCCATTTCCCCTTTTTGCCTTTGTATTCCTTCAGGTAAGGAATGGCCTTGTCATACTGTTTCAGGTTGAAATAACTTTCCCCGATAATTTTGTTGAGTTCCGATTTTTCCTGTGCAGAAGACTTTGCCATTGCCGTATTCCCATCGTCAATGGCTTTCTGGAAATTACCAAGCTTAAAGTTCATATCTGCCTGGAAATAAGACATTTTCTCTTTATATTTCGGTTGGTCTTCCACCTGATTGAAAAGCTTGTCAGCTTCCTCATAGTTATCTACTTCATAAGCCATAAAGCCCAGATAATACTTGGCCTGTGAGCCATATTCCTTAGAATTCGCTACCGTGTTAAAATACTTTGTCGCTTCTTTTTTATTCTTTGCTGTAAAATAACTGTAGCCTTTTTGGAAATTGAATTTTTCAGTATCGTCAGAACTTAGCTGGCTCTCATCTACCTTGTCAAACCATTCGAGCGCATCAGGATATTGCCCCTGCTCAAAATAATATGCTGCCACTTCGATATAGGCCTGGTTCTGCTTGCTGCTGGTCGGATAATC
>CALRKC020000066.1:0-9312 GCA_943367895.1 Erythrobacter sanguineus
GTAATCGTGGCATTACTGGAGAGCTTAAAAGTACCCGAAACCAAATTCAGAGGGTTGGTCACAGCATTTAATGTAATGAGCGCATTGGCTTCCAATATATTGCTCCTGGCCCCTTTGGTGACCTTGAGGATATTGAAATTTGTTGTCGATGTACCACCTATTTCCTGATAGGCATTAGTGCCGGCAAAATCTACAATTCCGATTCCTCTGGAAAAGGTACCATTATTTATCCAGTCATTATTTACTGATAGTGTATACGCCGTAGTGCCGCTCATGCTTAAACTGGCGCCACTATTTATCGTAATGCCTCCGCAAACCGCACCCGCGCCCGCAATAACCGGCTGAAAAGGAGCTGATGAAAGAATATTGACGTTGTCAACCGCCGTCGGTAGTACACCACCGGACCAGTTCCCGGCAGTAAACCAGTCTGTAGAAACAGTACCCGTCCAGCTTAACCCGTTGCAATTGACATCGCCGGGCACTTTTTCGATTGCTAAAGTACGTTGTCCTTCAATAGCAGCCGTGACGGCACTGACTGCATAATATTCGCTTCCTGTGGTGTTTTGCCCGGTAAGCGTTGCGGTCGTACCGGAGAAAGTGATATTTGAAGTTACTGCTTCCATGTATTTATCACCCAAACGATATACTTTATAGGAAGTGGCGTTTGTGACGGGCGACCATTTCAGTGTAACGATATCACTACACACCATTGCAATCCGGAAATTATCAGGCGTTTTACCAATTTGGTTGCTACCGCTGAAAGAACTTAGCGCCCCCCGCTGTACGCGGAATCTTATGTTTTTAATCCCATCGGAAACAGTTGGGGCAATCCACCGATACACACGGCTGGAAGCATCATAATTATTGACAATAGTGATCCATGTGCCGCTATTATTCAGTTCATAACTGAGATTGAAAGTCCCGCTATCGCCGTAACTGTCCCAACGCAGATAGTATTCGCCACCCGGAACAAGCTTTTCATTCTGGAGTGGATAGGCCATCTGCAATTCATCTGATAAAAACTCATAGGTCAGAAAATAAGTTTGCGGCCCGGATGGGACATTGAACCCATTAATCTTAAAAGACCAGGTCCCTGATGCCGGGTTATCCACCGTCACCTGCTCAATCGTATTGATATTATCAACGCCACGGCTGGCGGGAGCACTGATACTTTCAACATTTGCAGTGCTGTTTAACACCCAGGGATTGTAACTTACTGACGAAGGCGATGTCAGCGAAAGGTTCAGGTTGTTCACGATAGCCGGATTGGCATTTACGGCAGCAGCAACATCGGGCCAAACCACCATCGCCCTGACCTGCCTGATATTATCGGGAATAACAACCGAATGATTGATGGTAACCCCATTGGCAACAGAACCTGCAATTACCTGATTGGCGTTTATCACCTGATAGGCACGCCTCAAGTTTGGCCTGCCATAACCATGTATATAATCGGGGCCCGGATTCCCAAGATCGTCAGCAGTGTTCATAATAACTGCCCTGAGTAAGGAGGAAGTCGGCTCCGTTCCTGCATTTTTTTCTTTGTAAACCTGAGCCAGTATGGCCATATCACCGACCACTTTGGGAGAAGCATAAGAAGTTCCTTCACCGCCTTCAACTACCAGTTGCGGAACAATGCGTCCGTCGTACATCGGACCCCGGCTGCTGAAGCCCGCAATCTGATCATCGGCCAGCAGAGACCCGATAGCAATCTGGTTCTTATTCTGTTTTACCTGCCCTGTAATATTCGACCAGCCTGCAAAATTATAGGGTGCAAATCCCACTTCTGTGCCAGAATTTCCACTGGAGTATGAGACCAGATGGTTCGGTAAAGCGGCTATCCGCAGATCGTGGTTCCTGGCTGAGGAATCATAACCGCCACTGATGGAATACCCGTACGAATGGTTAGTATAACGAAGGCTATGGGAAGCATACAAACCGGAATAGTCAGGTCCCCCGGTAAGACTTAGTATCGTAGCGCCCCAGGCGTTATTCTTATTGGACGGATCTATATTTCCCGCGCCGCCGGCATTTTCTGAACAACCAATCTTATGATCGCCCGGCACGCCACTGGTCCCTATTTCGATTGCCCTGCCTTTCACATCCATATTGCTTACTATCGATCCGTCTTCGCCAATACCAATAACGACACCCGATCCATTATAATTTAATCCATTATAGCCGGAATTTAAGAAATTGGAACGCGCTGTCGAATTTCGATGACCGTACAACTCGTTGACGGGTGCTTCCGGCTGCCCACCAATAAATTGCACGTAGGGCAAAGCAGTTACCATTTCCAGTTGATCAACCGCGATAACGACATCCAACTGACAGGAATAATCACGATGTTCCAAAACCTGTACACCTTGGGATTTTAAATTATCTATTACGGTAGCAGCGGGAACTGATTTAAAGTAACTGATTACAAATTGTGCCTTATTACCTGCTTTTTTAGCATAATCAGGAATGCCTTTAAAAAATAGCGATGCCTCTTTCTTAAATTGAACACCGATAGGTGAAATGGCCCGGACAAACCCTTTAAGTGAATTAATGGGAAACTGCTTACCAATACTGACGTAATATGTATTGGCAGCAAGGTAATCGGCAATAATCATGCCCTCGCCTGCCCATTTTTTCCGCTGTCCGTCCGATGGTATTTCGTAAAACTGAACCAATCTGAAATAATATCCCTCAAAATCGCCACCCGTCAGTTTTTTAAAATCCGCATCGGCAAATGGCGTAAATTGAAAATTACCGATTGTAGTCTTGATGTCATATCGTGATGCACTTTCCTGGGCATATCCCACCTGCATGAAGAGGATAAACAATAAGACGGAAAAACAAAGGCAGGCTTTTTTAAAAAAAGAGGTTCCGGACACCATCATTTTGTTCGCTTTTTACGTGTTAAATATCTGTTAAATACAAACATAGGCAAAATTGTTTGAATAGCGTCCGTCTTAGATTAAAAGATACTTCGATGCAAAATTTCCGATTGTACAGCGGCGTCAGATAATTTGCAAAACAAAAAGCCATCAGTTTCCCGATGGCTTTTTAACAAACTAAAACAAATACTAGAATCTGTATCCTATGCCAACATAAAATCCGCTCAGCTTTATTGAATTATCGCTGTCACCATTTTCCACAAGGTTGGCAAGCCCCAGGTTATAGCGCGCGTCTACAACCAATTCTTCAGAGATATCGTATGAAGCACCCAGGTCGACACCATAGTTAAACGACTTCGTTCCATCTTCAGCTCCGGTAATGAATCCCAAGTTAGGACCAGCCAATAACCCAAAACCTTCCGCAACATTGTACTTCAGGTGCAAAGGCAATTGTATTTGGTTCACATCGCCAACTGCCACATACAGCAATTCAGGCTTGAAGCCAAATGATTCAGAGAATGGCAGTTCTGCGAATACGCCCGCGAAAAAACCTGAATCGGATCCATTGGCAGAAATACCTGCCACTTTAACTTTTGATGATAAAGAGGCGAAACCTGCTTTAGCACCGAATTTCATGCCGTCCGCATCCTGCGCATTTGCAAGACCAAAAGCAAAAACAGCTGCAACACTTAAGAGTAATTTTTTCATGATGTAAAATTGATTAGTTAATAATTTTTGGTAAAATTACCATCATGATGTGTTGCCGGCAATACGTAAAATGTCGTATTTTAAAAAGGGCTGGTTATGGCCTATCGGGAAAAATCTTACCCGGATTGAGGATATTATTCGGATCAAAGACTTTTTTAATACTCCTCATAATGTTGAGATGCGTTTCACTAAAAGCAATATCCATATAGTTTTTCTGTACGTAACCAATCCCGTGCTCTCCTGAAAGTGTCCCTTTCAACGCTACGGTCAGGTTAAAGATCTCGCGTATACCCTTTGGCACTTCGGTGCGCCAGTTGGCATCGGTCATACTACCTTTTATGATATTCACGTGCAGGTTCCCGTCACCGGCATGACCATAACATACCGATTTGAAACCATACTTTTCGCCGATCACCTTAATGCCTTTTAATAATTTCGGCAATTCATATCTCGGGACTACCGTATCCTCCTCTTTATAAACTGAGTTGGCCTTGACGGCTTCGGCAATACTCCGGCGCATTTTCCATAAGGCATTCTTCTGCTCCACCGTATCGGCGAACAACACCTCATCAATATGGAATTGCTCTGCAACAGCCATAATTTTCTCCGCTTCTGCAAAAAGGATCTCGGGATAATTCCCGTCAACCTCAATCAACAGCTGAGCCTGAATGTCGTCCTTTACGACAACACTGATGCCTTCCACATACTGCAATGCCCAATCTATCGCATCGCGTTCCATAAATTCCAGGGCGCTCGGAATAATGCCGGCACGAAATATCGCTGATACGGCCTCACAGGCCTCTTCCGCTTTGTAAAAAGGAACCAGCATCAATATGCTGTTGCTGTTCATTGGAAGTAATTTAAGGACAATTTTGGTGATAATGCCCAAAGTGCCTTCACTGCCGATCATCAGTTGGGTGAGGTTATAGCCGGTAGCATTTTTCAGCGTATTCGCGCCCGTCCAGATGATTTCACCATTGGGCAATACGACTTCCAGGTTCAGTACATAGTCTTTCGTCACGCCATATTTCACAGCGCGCGCGCCGCCGGAATTCTCCGCTACATTGCCCCCTATAAAACAACTGCCCTGACTGCTCGGATCTACCGGATAAAAAAGGCCTTTTTCGGCAACGGATTCCCGCAATACCTGGGTAATGACACCGGGCTCAACAGTGACCTGCAGGTTCCGCTGATCTATTTCGATAATCTTATTAAAACGTTCCATCGAAAGCCCTATGCCGCCATGAATGCTTAACGCGCCGCCGCTGAGGCCTGTCCTCCCTCCTATCGGCACGACGGGAATACTGTATTCATTAGCCAACTGCATGATGCGTGAAACTTCAACCGCTGTGGCAGGCTTTACGACCACCTGGGGTGGAAAAACAAAATCCTCGGTTTCATCATGTCCGTAATCACGACGCGTATTTTCATCTGTAAAGAGAAAAGAATCACCTACCACTTCCCTTAATCGGGCGACCATCGCTGTATCTGTACTATATTCCATCGTATAATTTCTGAAGTAATCCTGAATGCCAAAAATAGCATTTATTCATTGTCGTATTGAAAAACCGCTGCTTTGATTTTCATTTTGGCGTTGCCTGCGGCCCGTGCTGTCCATTACAATCTTTTTATACGGCCTTCCGCTGCGCTCCGGCCGCATAAAAAGGATTTCCATTTCCATCACTAACGCGGGGTTAGGTCAGCGAAAGGACCCAATACCAAAACCACAGTGTCAGGAACGACAACGGAATCCCAATCCCGATCATCATACTGGCCAGCCTTGGCTTCAGCCCGTAACTTGACGCAAGAATCGCGCCCGTAATCATTGGCGCCATCGCGGCTTCCATGATGGAAACGTCAATTGGCAATCCCCGGGCACCAAAAATCAGTCGATACAACACAAAAAACAACGCAGGCGTCAGCAATAATTTGAAGAAAAGTCCCAGCGAAAGAAAACGCCAGTGTTTGCTTTTTACATCAATCGACAACTGTAATCCTACAGACACCAGTGCGATTGGCGTTACCGTCGCACCAAGTTTCTGCAGCACCAACTGCAGCGTCCCGGGGAAATCATACTGAGCCACATTCATGATCGACGCGAGCACAAAAGCCACGAAAGGCGGAAAAATCAATATCTTTTTCGAAATTGTCCCGAAATCCGGTTTGTTGCCTGAGAAAATCATCGCGGTGATGATACCGAGCGTCGCCATCACAACGAATGAGCCGGGCTGGTCAACAATGATTGCCGCCTGCAAACCTTTCTCACCATATAAAGCCTGTATGACCGGAAAACCCACAAACGAGGTGTTTCCCAGGCCTGAAACAATAATGAGGCAGCCTGTCAGTTTTCGGGGCCACTTCAGCCAGCTCCCCAGTGCACTGAAAAACAGGAACGAGCATGTGAACCCGATCCATGCGACACCCAGCGGGTATAAAAGCGGCATTCCGAGCACAATTTTCGGAATATAATACAATGCCAGTGCGGGCAGCGAGACGTAAATGATAAAAAGATTCAGCATCTTATAACCCTGTGGCGGCACTTCTTTTATGCGTTGCAGCAACAGGCCCAGCAAGAGGCATATCAAAATAAGGAAGATGTTTTCCATATCGTAAAATTAGAAATTACGAATTAGGAATTACGAATTATGCTTACTTTTACGTATCAAACCCATGATTTTGGCATACGACAACAAAAGACCGGCAACACTTCAGGAAAAAGACGGCATTCCGCCTCCGGACATTATCAGTACGAAATCAGCCGAACAAATCAGAAAGGCCCGAAAATCACAACCGAGTGCTGAAGACCTTATTTCAGGTATTTTAGAAAGTGATAAAACGGCTCTAAGCCGCGCCATCACTTTAATCGAAAGCACCAATACCGATCATACCGCTAAGGCCAATATGGTAATTAATGGCTGTCTGCCTCACGCAAACCGTTCCGTCCGTATCGGGATTACCGGTGTGCCGGGTGTTGGGAAAAGTACCTTTATCGAAGCGTTCGGAAGTTACCTGACGGGATTGGGGAAGAAAGTGGCCGTGCTGGCGGTGGATCCCAGCAGCACCCTATCCCACGGAAGCATCCTGGGAGACAAAACCCGTATGGAAGAACTGGTAAAAGACGAAAATGCCTACATCCGGCCATCGGCATCAGGGGAAGCATTGGGCGGTGTGGCACGCAAAACTCGGGAAGCCGTAATATTGTGTGAAGCCGCGGGGTTTGAAATCATTATTATTGAAACCGTGGGCGTAGGCCAAAGCGAAACAGCGGTACACAGCATGACCGATTTCTTTTTATTGTTGAAAATATCGGGCGCCGGTGATGAGTTGCAGGGCATCAAACGCGGCATTATGGAAATGGCCGATGCGATCGTAATCAATAAGGCTGACGGCGACAATATCAGGCGGGCACAGCTCGCCAAAACCGAGTTTAACCGTGCGCTGCATCTGTTCCCTGCGAAAGATTCGGGCTGGCAGCCAACAGTTTCCACGTGCAGTGCGGTACAAAAGGAAGGCATTGCAGAGGTGTGGCAGACGATTTCAAAATACCTCGACCTGACAAAAGCCAACGGCTTTTTCGACAGCAGGCGCCTCGATCAAAACCATTACTGGATGATAGAAACGGTAGACAGGCAGTTAAAAGACCGTTTTTACAACAACCCTGAAACTGCCGCGTTGCTTGAAGAAATGAAAAAAGCCGTTGCTAACAGCGAATTATCACCATTTGCAGCGGCCCAGACTTTATTACAAAGGTATTTTAAGACAGATTAGAACTTCCAGGATTTAATCAGCCAGCGGTATATCAGCCAATTCACCACCACATAAACGACTAACGGCACAATTACAATTAATGCCCAAAGATAGTTGTGAATAAATTTCGGCAATAAACCATTTGATATCGCCGACGTACCCAGATAGTATTGTCCCACAGAGAGTAATCCCAGGCAGATTATCAACACAATCGCGAGATTGATACTGAAAAAACGGCTGATGGAACTCACCATTTTTCTTGGTGAATATCCCAGTGAATATTTGATAGACACGGCTTCCTGCTGTTCTAAAAACTGCATCTTGATGAAGTTGATGATCATAAAGACGCACAACAGGAAAATGAACCCGCCGATCAGCGCAATGGTCCTTAAAACCAAAAACAGCTTGCTTTTGATCTTGGCAGAACGCAGTGATTCCTGGTTGGATTCGTAGCCTTTCTGTTCCATCTTCCGGATTAAATCCTGGTCACCGGAATCGTTCACTTTTACCAGTACACGGGTAAAAATGTTCTTGTGTGCTTTGCTGAAATCCTGCGTGGCATTGATGGAATCAAGAAATTCCTTGGGCACCAATACGGAATGGATCCGGTCGGACAGGCCTACCAGTTTCCCCGTGTATTTCAGGTTCTTCTCTTTCAGCCGCAGGTTGATGTTGACCTCAATTTTCTTGGCAAATTCCTCTGTAATCTGCGGCAGTCCCTGATTCAGTGCAAAGCCATAGTTGTATAAATTCAGGTATTCCCTTGAAATAATAATGGGCAGTACATTGTCCTGTACTTTAAATTCGGACAGGTCCTTGATGTCGATGGCAGCGCTGTCGACCGCTTCGAGGTACATATCGGTATAGAAAGGTATGAAATCACCACCATCCGCTGATACCTTAAAATCATTGGAGACCACAGGGTAAATGTCTTTGACTTCTTTCCAGGTCTTCAGGTCGGCAATATCATTGTCATTAAATCCGATCAGCTCCTTGCGCCCGATATTGTCCGGCGTGATCTTCTTTGACATGGTCAGCCAATAGTTTGCATCACTGCTTTTGCTTCCGAAAAGCGCATTGGCATTAACGTAAAGCTGAATACAGCTTAGCACCAAAGCAAAGGCCAAAAACAATCCGAGGTACAGGAAAAAAGACTTGGTTAACTGTTTCATCATAAATTTAAGATATGGCATTGATGCTGAAACGGAAAATCATTCAGTTCAAAAAAAATGACACCACTGCCGCTTTCCGCAGCGACGGAGGTAATTAAATCAAATGCGATTTTTTTATTCCTCAGGTCAAGATGGCTGAAACATTCATCGTAAATCAGGAAATCACTGGGGTTAATAAGGCTTCGGACGATCGCGGAACGCTGCCTTTCACCATAGGAACAATTCTTTGCCTTCTTATCCAATAATGGCAGGATGCCTAAAGCTTCCGCATAAGATTGCAGCTTACCTTCAAATGCGGCGTTCTTCTTAGTGAATGTACGCAGCATTACATTCTCACGGATGGTGAGGTCCGGGATCAGCCGAACGTCCTGAAAAAGCAGCTGAATTTCCTTCTTCCTGAATCCAACAATCTTCTCAATGGATTGTTTTTTCAGGCTGATCTGATCATAGCTGATGGTACCCTCATATTCGGCATGGTTCCCAAGCATGGCTGTTGCCAACGTGGATTTCCCACTTCCTGAAGGGGCAATTACGAGGTAGTAATTGCCCTTCTGAAAGCTAGTTTTTGTATTCCAGATCGTCGTTGCTGTCGCAATGGTCTTTGGGGTAAAGTACTTTGGAGAAATACCGTCAAGCGTGATGCTATTCATATCCCATGAGGTAGTGTAATACGTTTTTCTTACTTTTATCAAGGGTGATCGTAACATCAGAAGTGAAATTTCCGTCTTTCACATTTGATGAAGATTCCATGCTTACAATTTTTATTTTCCTGTCTGATCGCTCAATCATTTGATTAACATCTT
>CALRKC020000067.1:0-9226 GCA_943367895.1 Erythrobacter sanguineus
GATTTTCTTTTTCAAGGTTTTGTTTCTTTTATCCCTGAAATTTAAGTAATTTAACTGATAATAAAATGCTAAATAATGAAGCCTGTCCTAAAATTGTACCGTGGCTATGCCAATGAACAGGAATTGATTGTGATGGGCCATGTGTTTAAGCCCACCACGCGTGAAGATTATGATTTCCAGAAAAGAAAATTCCAGAATGCCCGTTCCGTAATACGCATGTTCCGCATCAAGACCCAAAAAAACGCCGATGTTTACCTGGAATTGAACGGTACCAAAATACATAGCAAGACGTTAGACGACGGTTATTTCAAATTCTGCATCCCGTTGACAAACGAATTGGGATACGGCTGGATTGATTATTATGTCACGATTAACCATAACAACGAGGAAATACGCACTAAAGGAAGCTTTGTAAGACCTTATGAAGGCAACCTCGGCTTCATCTCAGATATTGATGACACCTTCCTGATTTCGCACACCCGCAATATGTTTAAAAAGCTCTACATCTTGCTTTTCAGGAATGTCAATGACCGCAAGATTTTTGACAATGTCGTGGCCCATTATCAGGCACTGAGTTCCTCGGGAAGGAATAACAAGGGAGAGCAGAATGCTTTCTTTTACGTTTCAAGCAGCGAATGGAATCTTTACCGTTTTATCGTACAGTTTACGGAACTGCACCAATTGCCGCGTGCCGTTCTTTTATTGAAGGACATTAAGACCAGCCTTTTGGATTTCTTTATCACCGGCCGTGGCGACCACAACCATAAGTTTGAAAAAATCAAGCACATCCTTGAGTTTTACCCAAATCTGCGGTACACGCTGCTGGGTGACGATTCGCAGCAGGATCCGTTTTTATATGAGCAGATCTGTAAAATCTTCCCGGTGAACGTACAGGCAGTTTATATACGGCAGACGGGCAGCAGCAAGAAACAAAAGGCCATTGATGCGCTGAAAAACCTTGAGGGCCTGAATGTGGCGGTTTGCTATTTCAGTGACAGCACGGAGGCCATTGCGCATTCGAAGCGGATTGGCCTGATCAGCTAGCAGTTGCCCTAGCCCCGATCGCAGCCGGTATCCTTTGCGAGGTACGAGCAAAGATAAAGGCGAAGAGCGGGATTGGCTCCTGAAAAACCTATGCGTTATCGATTTCCTCCTGTACCAAAGCCCATTCGTCGAGCAATTGGTCTAAATCGGCTTTCTTTTTGTTGTACGCCATGAAGAAATTGGCATCTTCGAGGTGCTTGTCATAGTTGGATGCCAATGCCTTGTCATCTCGCTGGATATCACTTTCCAGCTGTTTGATCTGGCTTTCGATTTTACTGAGGCGATTTTGGAGCGATTTGTTCTTCTTCTGGTCTTCGTAGGAGACTTTACTCTGTTCTTTCGGCGCTTCTTTTTTAACGACATCCTTTTTCTCGACCTCGCGCATGTTCTCCATATTGCGCTGTTCGAGGAAGAAGTTGATGTCGCCAAGATATTCCCTTATTTTCTGATCCTTGAATTCATAAACAATGTTGGACATGCCCTGCAGGAAATCACGGTCGTGGGAGACCAACAGCAATGTGCCTTCGAATTTCTGCAAAGCCGCCTTAAGGACATTTTTGGATTTGATATCGAGGTGGTTTGTCGGCTCATCCATCACGAGAACATTAATTGGCTGCAGTAGCAATTTACACAATGCCAATCGGTTTCGTTCGCCGCCTGAAAGCACTTTAACCTTCTTTTCGACATCATCGCCACGGAAAAGGAATGAGCCCAGCATGTCGCGCACTTTCGACCGATTGTTATCGGTAGCCGCATCTTCCATGGTTTGCAATAATGTGATTTCGCCATCAAGGTATTCCGCCTGGTTTTGGGCAAAATAGCCAACCTGTACATTGTGTCCCAGCTTGATTGTTCCCTCAAATGGAAATTCATTTACAATGGCTTTTATAAAGGTTGATTTTCCCTGGCCGTTTTGCCCAACAAACGCAATCTTGCTGCCACGTTCCACCAACAATGAAATGTCTTTCAGGATGGTTTTGTCGCCATAGCTTTTGGTCACATGTTCCGCTTCGACAACCACTTTTCCCGGTACTTTCGAAACAGGAAACGAAATATTCATGACGGAATTGTCGTCTTCATCGACTTCAATACGTTCCACCTTGTCAAGCTTCTTGATCAGGGATTGCGCCATAGAGGACTTGGTGGCGCTGTATCGAAAACGCTCAATTAGTTTTTCGGTTTCCTCAATTTTCTTTTGTTGGTTTTTTTGGGTAGCCAATTGCTTTTCGCGGATTTCATGTCGCAATTCCAGGTATTGGGTATAGGGCTTATTGAAGTCGTAGGCCTTCCCTAAAGAGATTTCAATAGTACGGTTGGTGACATTATCCAGGAACATCTTATCGTGTGATACGATTACGACTACTCCGGGGAAGTTTCTCAGGAAATTCTCCAGCCAGATGATACTTTCTATATCAAGGTGGTTTGTCGGCTCATCGAGAAGCAGGATGTCATTGGACTGTAACAATAATTTTGCCAATTCAATACGCATACGCCAGCCGCCGGAAAAAGTCTCTGTAGGATTATTGAAGTCTTCGCGTTTGAAACCGAGCCCAAGTAATATTTTTTCTGTGTCGCCCACATAATTGTATCCGCCCAAAAGCTCAAAACGATGGGTATAATCAGAAAGGTCCTCTATAATCTTGGAATAAGCGTCGCTTTCATAGTCGGTACGTGTTACCAACTGGTGGTTTACCAATTCCAGTTTTTTTTCGACTTCCTTGATTTCGGAAAAGGCCTGATAAGCCTCTTCCAGAACTGTCCGTCCTTGTTCAAAGTCGATATCCTGACGCAGGAAACCAATCTTGACTTCTTTCTCGGTGGCGATACTGCCGGAATCAGGAGCGAAATCGCGCGCCAGGATTTTGAGCATTGTTGATTTGCCGGCACCGTTTTTCCCTACCAGGCCGACCCTATCACCGGCTCCCAGACGGAAAGTTACTTCTTCAAATAAATATGTGCCTCCGAAAGAGACCGAAAGGTTGTGTATATTGAGCATTTCTTGCTATTGTCTGTGAATGTATCCGTAACTTTGCAGTGCTTTAAGAAGCCTAACAATACACTCCATTAATTTTTTTGCAAATGTTAAAAAAAGGATCCAAACTAAATAGCATTTTAACAGGAAGTTGCCCTAAATGTCAGTCTGAAAGCATGTATGAGGATCCAAATCCCCTAAACCTGCCGAAAGTGCTGAAAATGAAAGCGCAATGCAGCCATTGCGGATTAAAATATATGATTGAGCCATCCTTCTTTTATGGTGCAATGTATGTGAGTTATGGCTTGAATGTCGCCATAGGAATTGGTGCGTTCGTCATCTGTTTTTTTGTGTTCAAGGCACCCGTCACAACGACATTCATAAGCATAATTGCAACACTAACGGTATTGATGCCATTTGTATTGAGATGGTCGAGGAACATCTATATCAATATGTTTGTCTCGTACGACAAAAATGCATTAAAGCGTTAAGCACGAGTAAATCTACTGATATCTATATAGCTTTCTAACGGTGCATTGTTTTCAATGTGATGGTACAGGATATTCGCCATATAGGGCCCAAGCATTACACCACGTGTACCCAAACCATTAAAAACATGCAGCGACGGATGGTCAGGGTGTGTTCCGAGGAGCGGCTTCCTGTCCTTAACGGTGGGCCGAACTCCCGCAAGATGTTCAATCACTTCAAAATCGCATTGCAGTATCTCTTTGGTTCGTTGAACCAGCTCTGCTTTACCGGCTTCGGTAGGCAAATCAGTTTTGTCTTCCCAATTATAGGTTGCGCCTACCTTAAACAACTGATTCCCGAGTGGAAGGATAAATACATTGGTATTGAGAATGACATCCAGGCTCAATCCCGGCGCTTTAATGACCAATAGTTCCCCCTTTGTCCCTTGCAAAGGAAGATAGTTAAAATAAGGATTCGCGTGTATTCCGAAACCTTCCGCAAAGACGACGCACCTTGCATCAATGTCCTTGTAAGAAACTGATTCTTGAAGGAAACGAATCGCATCATAATGAAAAGCTTCGTAACGGATAAGGTTAAGGCCTTGTAAATAATCTCTGTAAGTGTTTAAAAGTAGTGCTGTATCAACATAACCGGTATGCTGCACTTCTCCATACTGAAAAGGCGATTGGATGCCCTCGAAAGTATTCCCAAAAAGGGTTGTGGAAAGAAACTCCGAAAGGCCGGGCTTATCAGCAGCGGCAAACCAATTGTTCTGCTCTTCCACTGAAAAAAACTTCCGGAGCATTGGCACATCGAAAATCAACTTTCCTTCAAGGTCAAGCTTTTGCTCAATACTCTTGTAAAAATACCGCAAATAAACCACCTGCTCCATGGCATCCTGCAACTTACTATATCGCTTGAGGATTACCGGATTAAAAAGCCCTCCCGCAACTTTGGAGGAGTTTTGTGAATCATTTTCAAAAACCAACACAGACTTACCATTCGCAATCGCCGTTTCCGCAAAAGCTATTCCCGCAATACCGCAACCTACAATTAAATAATCGACCATAATAAAAATAAAAAACTCTTATCCGAAGATAAGAGTTTCTTGTATGTTTAATAAAAAACTGAATTAATAATTCCACATATCCTGTTCGAAATTGCGGATTTTCTCCTTAAGCCTTTCTGATTCAAGCAACTGCAATTGCGCATTATCTTTCATGTAATCCTGAACCAGTCTATCACCGTAAACGTTCTCCTCAGCATAGATGACTGAATTAAAACGCCTTGAGTTTAGCAAATGATCAAAAGTAATCGGCATCGCAGAATTTTTGTCGTTAAAGGCATAAGACCCATGCAAGACATCTCTTGCGGCAGGGAAGTACACCCAAAACAGCTCAATCACGTCGGGATCATCCTTTCCTACTTCTTTGGCCTCCGGTGCAACAGGACAAATACCCAATAATCTGTACTTCATTTCGCCCTGTCTCTTGTCAAAATACCAGTACCCTTTGATTTTGTAAGCAGAAATATCCTGAGACGTTAAGAATCGCTCGTCGATATACTCAGCAGAAAGCGTTTTCGACGCCGGAAGATCCTGCGCTGGCACAGCAGGGGAAATCAATTTACCCTTCTTATTTCGTTTCTCAGGCTGCGCATCAACATGACGGCCTCTGTACGCTTCCGGCTCCTGATTTATTAAGTCCTTCCCAGCATCTGTTGTATCACGGAACTTAAAAGTATTTTCCAAATCACCCAAGGGACGCTTAGTATTAAAATATGGATCCGCATACACTTCCGTAATCTTTCCGGACTTAATTCCTTTGATAATGACATCAAACAAAGATCTTCTATCTTTTCCAATGTTGTTAGTATCAATCGGGAAATACATAGGGAAATTGATTCTTTCATCAAGGTCAATAATTTCCATAACCGTTTTCCCCATCATCACATCCCTGTCATGTACATAACCGTATGGAAGTGGCTTGTCATTATCAGAATTCAATTGAGCTTCAGTCTTCTTTCCAATCTCATCCGGTGTTTTTGCATTCAGCAAATTGGACTGCGCAAAAGAAGTAAACCCACCCGCAAGCAAAATCGCTACTGATAAAAGATTTTTACAATTCATAGTTTTTATATTCAAAGTGTCTGACAAGAAAACGCCAAACAAAATTTATTATTGTATTTCGTAGATAACCGGAGCAGTTTTTCTAAGATCTATCTGAGAGCCTACTAACTTAGTCTTGATCTCAGAGAATGTAACCTGATCCCCACGCGATGTTCTTGCAAGAGCTGCTTTAGCCTGTGCGTTCAACTTGTTACCATTAACAACCACAGTCGGTTGACCCGTAACTTTCATACTGAACTGAACAACATTAAGTTGTACCTCAAAGTCAAAATCAGGCAACGACGCACCAATTGTAGAAGCTTCAAGTCTAGACTTCTGACCTTTTACAAGTCCAGAAGTACCACCTATCGTTCCTTCAGGGTTTGGAATATTCTTAATCCTAAACACTTTGGTATCGGCTACACTCTTACCGTCTGGCAACTTGGCATTAACGTTAATCTTAACTTCAGTTCCAGAACCTGGCTCCATCATGTACTTACCTTTTCCTAAATCTTTTAAGCCAGGAGCAGAAGCCCTAACTTCGTTCTGCGCGACACCTGCAAAAGAAATAGTCATAGGGTTTTTAACACCACGATAAACAACATTCATTTTATCGGCAGAGATTGTCGCTTCATTAGGACGTGGGACAACCACATAACTACCTTTAAAAGGAAGTGGAATCGGCTTTCCATTCTCAGTAAAGTTAAATGACCCCTGAATTGTTTGCTCTCCAACACCACCAGCAGTCATAGATATTACAGCTTGCCCATTAACCAACTTACCAGGACCTTTGAACCCAGAAAACTTAGCATTCGGATCGTACTTACCCAATACAACCTTACCAGTAACATTCTCGCCTTGGAAGTAAGCATTTTTATCAAGCACTACAATAGCTTCGAACCTTTTATATGAAGATTCGTCAACGGCCGCCTTACCCAAAGCAGAATTATAAACCTCTGATTCCGCTTTCTTCACGTCACTCTGCCAAGCAGACAACTTCGATAACGAAGCGATTGCCGGGAAACCTTTAAAGTGGTAGTTTAAGAATTTGTCTTTCAATCCTTCATGAGTGGTTACGTCCTTTGTATCGAATGCTTTCTCTACCTCAGCAACAATCACTTTATACTTAGGATCACTCAAGGCAGATCTCATCTCTGCTTTGTAAGTCTCAATAGCAGCCATAACTTCCTTACCTCTTTTTGTGTAATCGTCTCCAATAAACCAACTGTTATCAAGATTTTCACCTTTATCCATTTGCTCATATGGCAATTTACCATTCTCCTCTGGCTTTACCTTCTTCAAGGTCTCAGCCTTACAAGTCTCAATAAAGTCATAAAACTTTTTTGTGGCCGCCTCGACATTATGCGCTGTAGCTGCTGCCGCGATAAAGTCACCTTTAGATTCGCTGGCTTTTAAATCTAAATCAGCTAATAACTTTTGATTACTCTCATTTGACGCGGTATTCGCAGCCTCAAATCTCTCATTCATGAGTCCAAAAGCAGATAATACTTCTTTGGACATATTTAGTGCCAACATCGCGATGAAAACCAGATACATCAGGTTAATCATCTTCTGTCTAGGGGTTAATTTTCCTCCTGCCATTTTTGTATAATTAGTCTATGCGTTAATAAATGTTTTTAGTTTAAACTAATTATCCTTTGTTGCTCATTGCAGAAAGCATACCACCATATACATTGTTCAAAGAAGCAATATTGGCAGTCATAGATTGCATTTGCTCTTTCAGTTTGCTTGCATTGTCAGCGATTTCTTTGTTAGCCTCTGCATTTCTTGAAGCGCTTTCCAACTGAACTTTGTAAAGACTGTTCAAAGATTCCATCTGAGCAGCAGCCATAGAAAGTTCTTCACTGTATTTTTTAGTAGCGGCGATACCGTCGGCAGCAGGAGAAATTCCTTTAGCAGCTGATTCGAAATTCTTGATGCTGTTTCCTAAGCTTGCCATCAACTCACCGTCAACTTTAGCTTCTTTCAACATAGCATCTAACTTCTGAGACAACATCCCCTGAGCATCTTTAGGCTCTTCTTTCTTTTTATCTTTTGCCTGACCACCGGCCAATTCAGGGTAAACCAATGACCAATCCAATTCATTATCTACTGGTTCGAATGCGGACAGCGCGAAAATTAAAGCTTCTGTTACAAGACCAATTGTAAGCATTACGTTACCTGTCAATGGACCAAGTTCAAAGTGAATGATTTTGAATAACGCTCCTACGATTACAACAGCCGCTCCCATACCGTAAGCGAAGTTCATTGCTTTTTTGCTTAAAATTGCCATAATAAATAAATTTTTTTGTTAATTAGAATAGTTTATAAAAGTTGGTTAATTTAATTTCTTGGTGCGTTACCAGTTACCTGCACACCCATGTAATCCTGTACGGTCCTGAAGCCAATGTAACTTCTTGCAGTATCTGCATATTCAAAATCACGTGTGCTTACCTGAAGGTAGTAAGAGACATCTTTCCATGAACCGCCACGCACTACTTTACGTTGGTTTTTGCTATCCGGAACATTTGGATTCATTGTTGAAACATACTCATACGCTCCCGGGTCATAAGAAGAATCCGTCCACTCAGCAACGTTACCGGCCATGTTGTAAAGGTTGTATCCGTTCGGATCGTAAGATTTAGCCTCAACAGTGTACAAAGCACCATCAGCAGCATAATCTCCCCTGTTAGGCTTAAAGTTCGCCAAGAAACAACCTCTATCACTTTTAGCATAAGGACCTCCCCATGGGTAAGTAGCAGACTCCAGACCACCTCTTGCAGCGTACTCCCACTCTGCTTCAGTAGGAAGACGGAATGAATTTACAAGATCCTGGTGTTTCTTTTTGGATTTGATATAAGTATTCTTGTTCAGGGTTCTCCAGGCACAAAACGCTTTTGCCTGCTTCCAGCTCACACCAACAACAGGGTATTCACTGTAAGCCTGGTGCCAGAAATAATCGTTATGCATTGGCTCGTTATACGAGTAAGCGAAATCCTTGATCCATGCTGTAGTATCCGGATAAATAGGTTCCTGCTCTGTTTTTATGAACTTGCTTCTCTTTCCTTTTTTTGCTTTCGCCGCTGCCTGGATATCCATCCATGAGTAACGGAATTTCAATTTGGAAACATCGATAGTCCTCAAACCATTATATGATTCTGCAACAGGAAGATACATAGAATCCATCACTTCTGTGTAGTACTCATCAGGGTACTTCGCAGTATTGGTAATCAGCTTAACTTTTTTGTTAAGCCTTCTTCCGGCATACATGTCCTCACCATCATTGACACTGTAATAATTCTCATACATGTACTTATCGTATGGTGTCATTTTCGCCGGATCAGCATCATTAAAAGCATAATCATTTATACTTCCGCCTGATTTTCCGCTCTTTTTGCCACCACCTGCGGCGCCTCCTGCAGTAGCACCACCGCCAACATCATCAGCGAGGATAGCAAGACGAACCCTGATTGTAGAGTCTTTTACCCACTCCACAAACTGACGGTATTCGCTATTGGTAATCTCCGTCTCATCCATATAGAATGAACGTACAGTAACTGTCTTTGTAGGAGCATCACCTATGTTAGCCAAATCATCATCTGATTTACCCATGATAAAAGCGCCTCCCGGAACCA
>CALRKC020000068.1:0-9204 GCA_943367895.1 Erythrobacter sanguineus
AATTTCTGACCAGCACCCTGGCTTTCCACCAAATCACCAATCACAGAAACCGCAGCACCGGTGGTAATGCGTTTTAGTTCAGACTCCGGCGTATTTTCAAAATCGACCACACACTGTATATTATGGATTGTCGAGCCGTCATTCAGCGCAATAAACTGGTTATTCCTGAAGGTACGTACCCATCCTTTCGCGTTAATGTCTTTCATCGGCTGCGTCGCCGCCAGCAATTCCTTAATCTTGGTGTGTTTCATTTTCGTCGTATTTTAATTCAATCGAAGCGCAAATATAAGTGTAGAAGTTTAAAGTTTAAAGATTAAAGTTTGGATTTGGAGCATTTTCCCGCTATTCGCTGCAATCTTTTTTAGCGTCAGTTCGAGCATAATACAAAGAACGTATCGAGAATCGCTAAAAAAGGATTTCCTCTGCTATCGGGGCTAAGTTTCAGTCGCAAAATTTAGTCCAGTTCCTTTTTGGCACGTTTCTTTTCGAACGTCAGTACCAATGCCGGAAGCACGAGCAAATTGGCAAACATCGCAAACAACAGCGTCACCGAAATCAGTGCGCCCAAGGCAATCGTACCGCTGAAACTCGACACCGTGAAAATCGCAAATCCGAAAATCAATACAATTGACGTGTAAAAAGTACTGATACCCGTTTCGCGTATCGCACTGAAAATTGATTTTTTGACCCTGCCATTATTCTGTATCAGGTCGTGCCTGTATTTCGCCATAAACTGTATCGCGTTGTCCACGGAAATCCCGAAGGCAATACTGAAAACCAATATCGTCGAAGGTTTCAGCGGAATCCCGAAGTAACCCATCAACCCTGATGTTATACACAGCGGCAAAATATTGGTAATCACCGAGGCCAATACCATCTTCACCGAACGGAACAGGTAAGCCATCAATAACGCAATCGTTAAAATCGCAAAAATCAGCGATTCAATCAGGTTGTCCACAAGGTAAGCGGTTCCTTTCTGGAACACCAGCGCTTTTCCGGTCAGCGTCACTTCAAAATTATCTTTCGGAAAAACCTCTGCTACTTTCTTTTGCAGTTTTTGCTCAATCAGTGCCATCTTATCGGTACCAATGTCTTTCATGAATGTTGTAATCCGGATATAATGCGCGGTGGAATCCACATAACTTTTCATCAGGTTATCGCCTTTGGCCTTCCCCTTCATCATGCTTTTGGCGTAGGACATTACCGATGCCTGCTCGAGTCCGCTGCCCGGCAGTTGGTAATATTCGGGATTGCCGTTATAAAAAGTCTGGTTCAGGTATTTGGCGAAATTTACTACGGAAACCGGCTTGGAAAGTTCCGGAATTCCGGCAATCGTCTGCTGCAGTTCTTCTACTTTCTCGAGCGTTCGTGGGTTGACGGCTTTTCCTTTTTTCTGGTGGATCATGATTTCCAGCGGCATAACGCCGTTGAATTCCTTTTCAAAAAACAAAATGTCTTTAAAGAACGAAGCTGATTTTGGCATTTCCCCAATGAGGCTTCCGGAAACCTTCATGCGGGAAACCCCGATTACACTGAAAACCAAAAGCAGTCCGTAAATGCTGTAAATCACGGTTCGTTTTGTCCGTACTGTTTTCTCAACCCAATCCAAAAGCGACGAAATGTAATTTTTGCTCAGGTGGTACAAATGCTTCTCTTTCGGCACAGACATAAAACTGTACATGATCGGCACAACCATAAGCGTCAGCAGATATACTGAAATCACGTTGATCGATGTCACGAGCCCGAATTCAAACAACAGTTCGTTTCCGGTAATCATGAACGTCGCAAAACCGATTGCGGTAGTCATATTCGTCATCAGCGTCGACACCCCGATTTTGGAAATCACACGCTGCAGGGCTTTTGCCTGATTGTTGTGTATCTTGATTTCCTGCTGGTATTTGTTGATCAGGAAAATGCAGTTCGTAATCCCGATGACAATAATCAATGGTGGTACAATTGCAGTTAAAATTGTAATCTTAAAATGAAACAATCCCAAAGTCCCGAAAGACCAGATTACCCCGAAAAGCAAAATGCCAATAGAGATAAACGTGGCTCGGAACGACCGGAAAAAGAAAAAGAATATGACTGAAACTGTAAGCAATGCCGCACCGATAAACAGGCCAATCTCACCTTTCATATTCTCGGCGTTAATGGTCCTGATGTATGGCATTCCCGAAACACGCAGGTCGATTTTTGTGGCTGCTTCAAACCGCTCAATTTTCGGCAGCAGGCTTTCGATAATGAAGGTTTTCCGCGCTGCTGTGTTGACAATGCTTTTCTTCAGGTAAACTACAGAACGGATACTTCCGGACTGCTTATTGAATAACAAGCCTTCGTAAAACGGCAGCCTGTTGAACAATTCGTCTTTAATTTCAGCGAGGTAAGCCGGATCGGCGGTGCGTTTCTGGTCGATAAGCGGTACCATTTCAAACTTTCCGCCGATGGTATCCTTACGCAGTTTCTTAAGATCATTCAGCGAAACAACAAGCTCTACATCGGGGCTTTTTTTCAGGCTGCTCATCAGCTCGTTCCAGGCAGAATAAGCGTTCGGCGTAAAGAATGTATTGTCCTTGACCCCGATTACCACGAGATTTCCTTCTTCCCCAAATTTGTCAAGGAAGTCCGAATACTGCTTGTTTACGATGTGCTTTTGCGGAAGCAGGTTCGCTTCCGTATAGGTCATTGCAAGGTTTTTACACTGCCATCCGAGAAAAATAGTGATTGCGGCGATGATGCCGAGAATGAGATTCCTGTTCTTTAGTATAACTCGGGCAACGGCTTCCCAGAATCCCGGATTAATTCGCTTCTTCATAACCATTAAAAATGGCTGCAAAGGTACATAAAACAGACAAAATCCACAGGTAAAAAGCAAAAATTCAGCGCTGTAAAACGGGGCCATTTTAAATTTACATTAAATACCCTTCAACCGATATAATTTATATATTTGGTTTCGCATATTTGTAAGGCATCATACCAACCAAACCACCTTTCAGAATGAGGAATTTAAAGAACTCACTTTTTTACATCCTGACCATTTCCGGGTTTTCTGCGCTCATCTATTGGGTTATCACGAAAGGCAAGCATCTCGAAGCAGGCCGTAATATCGTAGCAAAAACAGGTAAAGGCCAATGGGAGGAGTTTCTGGATTCCATGACGCACAACCTCAATGAATCTTTAGCCATATTATTGCTGCAAATCCTGTCCATTATTCTTGTGGCAAGGATTTTCGGATGGTTTTTCAGAAAAATAGGACAGCAATCCGTGATTGGCGAAATGGTCGCAGGTATCGTATTGGGTCCCTCACTGCTGGGCTTGTATTTCCCGGAGTTTTCAAACACGCTCTTCCCGGCAGAATCCCTCGGCAACCTGAAACTTTTCAGCCAGCTTGGACTGATTTTCTTCATGTTCGTGATTGGCATGGAGCTCGACCTCAAGGCCTTGAAAAACAAAGCCAATGATGCCGTGGTGATCAGTCATGCGAGTATTATTTTCCCTTTTGCATTGGGAACCGGATTGGGCTATTTCATCTACAAACAATTTGCTCCTCCGGGTGTTGAATTTTTATCTTTCGCACTGTTTATCGGAATTTCAATGAGCATCACTGCATTCCCCGTTTTAGCACGGATCGTACAGGAACGTGGGATCCACAAGACCAAGCTGGGGACAATTGTCATCACCTGTGCTGCCGCAGACGACATCACCGCATGGTGTATTCTTGCTACCGTAATCGCGATTGTGAAAGCGGGTTCATTCGTAAGCTCCCTGTATGTCATCGGAATGGCAATTGCCTATGTTTTCCTGATGCTGAATGTGGTTCGGCCGTTCCTGGCGAGAGTCGGTGAATTGAAAAATTCGCGCCAAAGCCTGAGCAAATCGGTAGTGGCCATCTTCCTTTTAACACTGATTATTTCTGCCTATACTACTGAAATCATTGGAATTCATGCCCTGTTCGGGGCCTTTATGGCGGGTGCCATTATGCCGGACAACACCAAGTTCAGGAGCATTATCATCGATAAGGTTGAAGATTTATCGGTGATTGTACTGCTTCCGTTGTTTTTCGTGTTTACCGGATTGCGCACAAAAATCGGATTGATTGACAGTCCTGAAATGTGGAAAATCACCGGAATCATTATTGTTGTTGCCGTCGCCGGAAAGTTCCTGGGAAGTGCCATCGCAGCGAAATTTGTAGGACAGAGCTGGCGCGACAGCCTTACCATTGGCGCATTGATGAATACACGTGGCTTGATGGAGCTTATCGTGCTTAACATCGGAAAAGACCTTGGCGTACTGGACGACAGGATTTTTGCCATCCTTGTCATCATGGCATTGGTGACCACTTTTATGACCGGTCCCGCATTGGACCTCATCAATTTCATCTTCAAAACCAGGGACGGTATTGTTCCTGAAGAGATTAAATCAGAATCAAAATTCAAGGTGCTGATTTCCTTTGGGAATACGGAAAGGGGAAAAGCGCTGTTGCGACTAGCCAACAGTTTCGTAAAGAAAGACAAGGACGATTCCATCGTGACGGCCATGCACCTCACACTGAGCAACGAACTGCATACGTACAATCTTGAAGAGCAGGAAAACAAAAGCTTCGCGCCGATCATTCAGGAATCCGAAGTGCTTAACCAAAAGATCATGACGCTTTTTAAAGCCTCAAATGACATCGATACAGACATCGTTGAAATAGCGAATCACGGCGAATATGACCTTTTACTGGTCGGGCTCGGGCATTCCATTTTTGAGGGCACTTTACTTGGAAAGGTGCTGGGATATACCACCCGCATCATCAATCCGGACCGGCTTCTGGACAAATTCACCGGAAAGGAAGGGCTTTTCGAAAATTCCCCTTTTGATGAAAGAACACGCCAGATTATTGCCAAAAGCAAGATGCCTGTCGGAATTCTGGTCGATAAGAATCTTGAGCAGCTCCAGAATGCTTTCATCCCGATTTTCAGTACTGATGATGCGTTTTTGTTCGAGTATGCACAGCGCCTGATCGAGAACAATGATTCCCGAATTACGTTAATGGATCCCAACAATGCCATCCGCGACAACAAGGCGTTATACGGGAAAATCGACGCCATCGAAAAAGGGAAACCCAATTACATCTCGATGCAGGAAGACCGCCTTATGAAAAAGGAGTTCCTCGAAAAAATGGACATCATGATCATCAGCCTCGAAAGCTGGAAAAAGCTGGTCAATTCCCAAAGTACCTGGCTCAGCAATATTCCCTCCGTATTGATTATAAAACCTTAATCCGGATGGCGTGGCTATTACTCATCATAGGCGGATTGTTTGAAGTAGGATTTGCGACCTGCCTGGGCAAAGCCAAAGAAACTCAGGGAATGGCGTCATCGTTATGGCTGGGCGGATTTCTGGTCTGCCTCTCCATCAGCATGCTGCTTTTGTATAAAGCGTCTCAGTCATTGCCTATTGGTACGGCGTACGCGGTTTGGACGGGAATCGGGGCAGTGGGAACGGTTTTAGTGGGCATTCTGATGTTTAAGGAGCCGGCAGATTTCTGGCGGATTTTCTTCATCACCACCTTAATTGCGTCTATCGTCGGACTCAAAGTCGTTTCCACCCATTAGATCCCCAGGTCCAGCATAAAGCTGAGCTTCAGCGAAATATTATCCTCCAGCTTTGGCAGGTGGTTGGGGCCATACCGGTAAAATCCGGACAGTCCAAATCCTTTGAAAATCTGGTTTAGCTCAATACCAGATTCAAAGTAGCCCTTGTCGAGCGTTTTGTAGGCAATCCCAGAATGCTGTTCCGGTTTTTCCATGTTCCCCCAGGCCATTCGCGACACCAGTACCATTGAAGGCCGTACTTTCTTCAGCAACGTTACCCTTTTGAAACCATGCTTAAATTGCAGCATCGCATATTGGCTTGAGAAGAATTCATTGAAGTACATGGTTTCAAAACTGTTCTTTCCCGCCAGGGTCAATCTTTGCAGTACTTTATCTTTGGTCAGGCTGTTCGGTGAGGTGTTGTACAGGTGCGTCAGCGGCACATCGCCAAAAGCATAACCGGCCTCGAAAAAAACAGCCGTTTTCTGTCCGTTCAGGTATTTTTTCTGGTACTCTGTCCTGACATCGATTTTCCCGAAATTAAAATCATTGTCGAGGATTCCCGGAAGCGATCTGGCAAACTGGAACGTAAACTTCGGGTACCGCTTTTCAGTTTCTATCTTACCGGTCGGAGTCTGCATATAATCGCTGAACGGATTCCATTGCAATGACATCATAACCGTGGTCATATTGAATTTTGTATAATCCCTTCCATCGACACGAAAGCGATAGTCAAAGTTGGGCTCCACGACACTTTGTGACAACTGCCACAGGCTTTCGGTCCTGGGGATGATCTTGGTTTCGATATACCCGCGCCAGGTTTGGTGCGCGTAAAATGTACTGAGGTTAATCGGCCTTGGATCATACAGTTTAAAGACCCGTTTGTCGATTGCAAACGAAGTACTTGCAATCTCACGGACATCATCCGTATAGGCACCGCCAATCCAGGAATTCGAGAACTTCCCGATCCTTGCGGCGGCCCCGAGGTTGTATTTGAAATTCCCATCCTTGGTACCGTAAGCCGTATAACCTTCGATGCGGTACCGGGCAGAAAAACGGTCATTGGTGATACCCCCAAGCCCAAGCCGGAATCCTTCGTAATTGTTGTAACTGAGCAGGTATCGCAAGTCAACATCGACGGGCCCGATAGGCACATAACCATTAATCAGTTTACGCCCGATACGCAGTTTTTTCTCGACCTTCTCTTTTTTTGCAATGCTGTCCAAAGCGACATAGGTCCTGAGGCTGCGCGAATCGAGGCTGTCTTTGCGGTATTGGCTCCAGAAATCCTCATCCCTGCCAACCGCATCATCCTTGATGTGCAGCGCTACTGCCGATTTCGTTATGGTTACAGGGCGATTGTACTCCCTGTTGAAATACCAGTATTTCGATTGCAGGTACGTGAAATCGGAAGATTGTTTCCTGCGTTGCTGATTGCTGTCGTCCGCATCAAATTTAAGCGTCTCGCCAAGGATTTTGATGTCCTCATCATTTTTGCCTTTGACGATTTTAAATTCCTTGCTTACCGGAAACCAGATGTTTTCTTCCGGAATGTACTCAAACTCGTGTGTGGCGGTTACGTCTAGTACGGTTTTGAGCCGCATCACGGCTTTTGCGACAGCATGGTTTTGCGCATCGATATACAGCAATCCCTGAAGTCCGTTCCTGCGGTATTTGCGTTTTGGAAAGAAATATACGAGGAAGGTTTCGCGACCCCCTATCTTTACACTATCCAATAGCCGGTAGTAGTAATCCGAAAAGGCATCGTTGGCTATCGGGCTGTTGTATTTGGTTTCGAACAATTCATACTTGCTGTCATATACCGAAAACGACTGCAGATTGAAAGCGACCAATTCATACACCGGCTGGTCAAAGCCTGACATCCTGATGCCGCGTACGGTTTCTTTCAGTTTATGGTCGGCAAACTGGAAATCAGACACTTTTTCCATCTGGAACAAATGCTGGGAACTGATGAGTTTCTTGAACCGAAAAGAGGACGAATCCGGCTTTGCCAATTGGGAACCGTCATTTTTCCTGATCAAAACCGAATCGATCTTCCCATCGATAGAATCCGGATTGGCAGTCACAATGAGTTTATTATAAGCCTTGAACTGAAAAGTCCTGAGTTTACGCTGTGGATTATTCCTGTCTTTTGCTGCTATAGCGCTGCGGATGATGGCATTGGCAGGATCTTCCTTTTTTCGTATGACAACAGCATCCAGCTTTTCTGTCTTTGCGGACAGCAGTATGGTGACAAATTTTCCGCCATTGATTTTGACTTCCTTTTTTTCGTAACCGATGTAAGAAACGGTAATTTTTTCGATGCTGTTCTTTGCGGAAATGGCGAACTTACCGTCGATATCAGTTACCTGACGGTGCCCATCGTCGGTCGTGACGGTTGCAAAAGCAAGTGGAAGCCGGGTATCAGCATCTTTCACGACGCCGCTCACAGCATGCTGTGCGAAGGAAAATGCTGAAAAAAACAGTAAAAGCCAGGCGGCTGTTTTCATTTGACGGGATTCAAAAAGCTGCAAGTTACGATGCTTTGCAAATAAAAAATCCGCTCGGTCTTGAAACGGAGCGGATTTTATCAATTTTTTATGATTTAGACTTTCATGATTTCGGCCTCTTTGCCTGCCAAAAGTTCGTCTACTTTCTTGATAAAACTGTTGGTCAGGTTTTGAACTTCCTCTTCGGCGCTCTTGCAGGCGTCTTCTGAAGTTCCTTCCTTCTCCAGTTTCTTGATGTCCGTATTGGCATCTTTCCTGGCATTCCTGATCCCGATTTTTGCATCTTCCGCTTCTGCCTTGGCCTGCTTCACCAAATCACGACGGCGCTCTTCGGTCAATGGCGGCACGCTGATGATGATGACATCACCATTGTTCATCGGGTTAAATCCAATATTTGCGATCATAATTGCCTTTTCAATCGGTTGCAGCATGTTTCTCTCCCAAGGCTGTACCGTAATGGTTCTGGCATCAGGCACATTGATGTTGGCCACCTGTGAAAGGGGTGTCGCCGATCCGTAATAATCTACAAAAACACCGCCGAGCATCGCCGGACTGGCCTTCCCTGCACGGATGTTCAGGAATTCTTTTTCAAGATGCGCTATCGAACCCGACATGGATTCTTCGGCACCTTCTAATATAAAATCAATTTCTTCGTTCATTGCTTAGTGATTTTGGAATTTGAAATTTAGAATTTGCAATTGCTATACATTTACTTCCGTTCCTATATTTTCTCCCTGACAGATTTTTAACAGGTTCCCTCTTTTATTCATGTCAAAAACCACTATCGGCAGTTGGTTTTCCTGGCTTAGGGTAAAAGCGGTGGTGTCCATAACGTTCAGTCCTTTCTTCAGGACGTCTTCAAACGAAATGTAATCAAACTTCACGGCATCCGGGTTTTTCTCGGGATCGGCGGTATAAATACCATCAACGCGGGTCCCTTTCAGGATGACATCGGCATGGATTTCAACACCGCGCAAAACCGCAGCGGTATCCGTCGTAAAATATGGGTTACCGGTTCCGGCTCCAAAAATTACGATCCTGCCTTTCTCGAGATGACGTACTGCCCTCCTCTTGATGTAAGGCTCGGCAATTGCTTCAATCTTCAGGGCCGTCTGCAG
>CALRKC020000069.1:0-9141 GCA_943367895.1 Erythrobacter sanguineus
TCAACGAAGCATTCGCAGCACAAAGTATTGCCTGCATCCGCGCATTGGGACTAAAAGACGATGATCCACGGATTAACCCGAACGGCGGTGCCATTGCGATTGGACATCCGCTGGGTGTAACCGGAGCCAGGATTGCGTATTCCGCTGCATTGGAATTGAGCCTGACTGGCAAAAAATATGCGCTCGTTACGATGTGTATCGGAGTGGGGCAAGGGTATGCAATGATTATTGAAAAAGTTTAAAAAACTTTGCGGACTTCGCGTAAAACATCGCGGACTTTGCGGTTAAAAAATAAATTATGAGTAAACTACAAAATTACGTAAACGGACATTGGACAGAAGGGCAGGGCGACGGCGTGCCTTTGTTCGATTCTGTTACTGGTGAAATCATTACCCACGCTTCCGCAGAAGGGTTGAACTTCGAAGAAATCCTGCACTATGGAAGAACGACAGGCGGTGCAAAATTGCGCAAAATGACGTTTCAGGAACGCGGCAACATGCTGAAAAAACTGGCGTTGTACCTCACAAAGAAAAAAGAGCTGTTCTACGAAATCAGTTACCGTACGGGAGCAACACGCGTCGACAGCTGGATTGATATCGAAGGCGGTTTCGGTAATTTATTTGCCAATGCCTCGCTTCGTAAATTGTTCCCGAACCAACCGTATGACGTCGAAGGCGATCCGATTGACCTTTCCCGTGGCGGACGATTCATGGCACATCATATCCTGGTTCCGAAACCGGGCGTCGCCGTACACATCAATGCATTCAATTTCCCGATCTGGGGCATGCTTGAAAAATGCGCTGTGAACTGGATGGCGGGAATGCCCGCTGTCGTAAAACCGGCAACATCAACCTCGTATCTGACGGAAGCGGTCGTTAAGGAAATCATCGCTTCAGGAATTCTGCCTGAAGGCGCACTGCAACTTATCTGCGGAAGCGCACACAATATACTCGACTATGTCGAATCACAGGATGTGGTAACATTCACCGGTTCTGCTGATACCGGCCGCAAGCTGAAAGCAAATCCAAGAATCATCAGTGAAGCCGTTCCGTTTAATATGGAAGCGGATTCACTGAATTGCTCTGTTTTGGGCGAAGATGCCGTTCCGGGAACACCGGAGTTTGATCTTTTTGTCAACGCCGTGCGCTCGGAGATGACGGTTAAATGTGGACAGAAATGTACCGCAATCCGCAGAATTATTGTTCCTGAAAAGCTGATGGAAGACGTGCAGATTGCGCTTGGTAAAGCTTTGGATAAAGTGACTATCGGTGATCCACGGCTGAAGGAAGTCCGTATGGGATCGCTGGTGAGCCAGGAACAGGTGCTAGAAGTAAAAATGCGTACGAAGGAAATCGCCAAAACAGCTTCCATCGTTTACGGGGATTATGATAAAATCGCCACTGTTGGTGCCGATGCCTCAAAAGGAGCATTCATTAGTCCGATGCTCTTGCGCGAAGACAGTCCGTTTAAGAACACTTTGGTACACGAAACCGAAGCCTTTGGACCGGTAGCTACATTAATGCCATATAAAAATATAGCAGAGGCGGTCGAATTGGCGAAACTGGGCAAAGGCTCATTGGTTTCTTCGATTGTTACGAATTCAGATATTATAGCGAAGGATTATGTTGTTAATGCGGCATCGCATCACGGAAGGATTTTGGTACTGAACCGTGAAAACGCCAAACAAAGTACCGGCCACGGTTCGCCATTGCCACAATTGGTGCATGGCGGTCCGGGAAGAGCGGGCGGCGGCGAAGAAATGGGCGGTGTACGCGGCGTAAAGCATTATATGCAACGCTGCGCGATACAGGGTTCACCGACAACTTTGACGGAAATCACCGGGATTTACCAACCGAATGCTGCTTATAAGGAAGCACAAGAACATCCCTTTAAATATTACTGGGATGATATCGAGCCGGGCATGTCACTCAAAACCCACAAACGCACGGTTACGGATACCGACATCATCAATTTTGCAAACTTAACGTGGGACCATTTTTATGCCCATACCGATATTACTTCGCTGAAGGGAAGTATTTTCGAAAAGCGTACCGCACACGGTTATTTCATTTTAGCCGCCGCCGCAGGTTTGTTTGTCTGGCCGAATAAAGGTCCGGTTGCCGCAAATTATGGTCTGGAGGAATGCCGTTTCCTGCGTCCGATTTACCACAACGATACGATGTATGTACGCTTGACATGTAAGCAAAAAGTCGAACGCGACAGCCGCGGCGAGGAATTACCATCAGGAATCGTGAAATGGTTTGTTGAGGTTTTTGACCAGAATGATGAGCTCACCGCCATTGCGACCATCCTTACGATGGTACAGAAGAAGTCACCATTCCCTGAAATCAACAGGAAGAATATCGATGAATACCTGACAAAGCTTACCGTAAATCATAAAGCCAACTGGGGCACCATGACGCCACAGCATATGGTGGAGCACATGGAACAGCAATACCGTTTTGCGGCAAACCAGAAAGGAGATTTTGAAATAGCCACTCCTGCGGAACATCTGGATAAATACCGCGAAACCATTTTTAATCACAGACCAATGCCCCAGGGACATAAGCATCCGCTGATGAGAGCAGAAGGGAATGAGGATTTAGAGCATGCGGATTTGCCAATGGCTAAAATGAAATTACTGGAAGCCATGGACGCTTACGAAGAATATTTCAAGGAAAACCCGGAAGTCCGTACGAAAAATGTGGTATTTGGCATGATGGATAAATTCGAATGGGATTTACTGGCCAATAAGCATTTTGATCATCATTTTAAGCAATTCGGGATTTTGGATTAGGAGCTTTATCCCGCTTTCCGCTGCAATCTTTTTACAATTCCGCAAGCTACATTGTAAAAAGGATTTCCGCTGCACCCGAGGCCAAAGGCCGAACTGACCGAAGGTAATCGGGGCTGGGGATTTGTACAAAAATTTAAATATAGACAACAATTAAGCAATGTCAACAGAAGCATACGTAAAATCAAGCATCGAAAACCACATCGCGACAATAGAATTTTTCCATCCGGAGCAAAATTCACTGCCGGGAAATATTCTCGCACAATTGGCCGAAACAATTACGAAAACAGGCAATGACGACAATGTCAAAGTCATTATCCTGAAAAGCGGCGGCGACCGCACGTTTTGTGCCGGAGCCAGTTTTAAGGAACTGATTAACATCAACGACGCAGCAACAGGAAAAGTATTTTTCTCTGGATTTGCCAATGTCATCAACGCGATGCGCAAATGCCCGAAATTCATCATCGGGAGGATTCAGGGGAAAACCGTCGGTGGCGGTGTTGGCATTGCAGCAGCAACCGATTATTGTTTTGCAACGAAATTCGCAGCGGTAAAGTTGAGTGAACTCAATGTCGGTATCGGGCCATTTGTGGTTTCACCGGCCATTGAAAGGAAAATGGGCGTTTCCGCGATGTCACAGATCGCCATCGATGCAAACAATTTTTATGAGGCAGAATGGGCACGGAGTAAGGGGCTATTTGCCGAAGTTTTCGAATCGATTGAAGCAATGGATGCCAAAGTGGAAACATTTGCGAAACATCTGTGTACCTACAATCCAGAAGCCATGACCGAAATGAAAAAGATTTTCTGGAAAGGTACCGACGACTGGGATAATCTGTTAGCTGAACGTGCCGCCATCAGCGGGCGATTGGTGTTGAGTGATTTTACAAAAGAAACATTGAAGAAATTTAAATAAAAGGCACAAGGTTCAGGGTTCAGGGTACAAGTTCTCCCTGCACCCTGCACCCTTTACCCTGCACCTGAAGTATGATATACGAATTCAAAGGCTTTATCCCCGTCATCCATGAAAGCAGCTTCATCCATCCGCAGGCTGCGGTCACCGGTAATGTGATTATCGGTAGGGATGTATATGTAGGGCCCGGCGCAGCAATCCGTGGTGATTGGGGCGGGATTGTGATTGAAGATGGCTGTAATGTGCAGGAAAACTGTACGATACATATGTTTCCGGGAAAGAGCATCACCTTGAAAAAGGGAGCGCATATCGGGCATGGAGCAATAATTCACGGCGCAGACATCGGGGCGAATTGCCTCGTCGGGATGAATGCCGTGATCATGGATGGAGCAGAATTGGGCGATGAATGTATCGTCGGTGCGTTAACATTTATCAAAGCCGAAATGAAAATCCCGAGCCGCAAGATGGTTGTAGGGAATCCGGCGGTGATTGTAAAGGACATCAGCGACGAAATGATTGCCTGGAAAACCAGGGGAACGCAGTTATACCAGCAATTGCCGGGAGAATTGTATGAAACCCTGAAAGTGGTGGAACCATTACGGGAAATCCCGAAAGACAGGCCAATTCAGGAGACGAATTATATGACGTTAGAAGAATTCAGGAAAAAATAAAATAGTCAGTACGCATGGTTGCTAAGGCACCCATGCACTCAGGCACTTACGCACTAAAATGACAACAGAATTTAAAATGCCCAAAATGGGTGAAAGTATTTCAGAAGCGACCATTATCAACTGGCTGAAAAATGTCGGGGATAGCGTGGATGCGGAAGAGACGATTTTGGAAGTGGCCACGGATAAGGTCGACAGCGAAGTGCCGTCACCGGTTTCGGGCGTGATTACTGAAATTCGTTTCGGGAAAAATGAGGTGGTGAAAGTGGGCGAGGTTTTGGCTTTGATCGAAACTGATGGTAAAACACCCGGAAAGAAGATAACGATAGGGAAAACGGAAGAAATGGTTCAGGGTGAAGGACGCAAAGTACATGGGGAACCTCACAAAGTTCAGGCTTCCGGGAAACAATCCCTGCATTCTGAACCCTATACCCTGAGCGTAAAAGCCAACCCGGATGCTTTTTTGTCACCATTGATCATTTCTATTGCGCAAAAGGAAAACCTGTCTCTCGAAGAAGTGCAAAGTATTCCAGGGTCGGGCGTAGATGGAAGGATTCAGAAAAGCGATGTGTTCAATTATTTGGAAAATAGGAAGTATCCGTTGAAGAGGGAAAATTCAAATACACAAATTCCAAATACCAACAGCACTTATCCGAAGCCGGTAATTCAATTCACGGAAGGCAAAGACCGCATTGTCGAAATGGACCGTATGCGTAAGATGATTGCCGATCATATGGTGTATTCGAAACAGACTTCGCCGCATGTGACTTCGTACATTGAAGTGGATGTCACCAATCTGGTGGAATGGCGCAATAAGAATAAAGATGCTTTTGCAGCGAAACACAACCAAAAGCTCACGTTTACACCGATTTTTGTTGATGCCGTTGCCAAAGCCATTGCGGATTATCCCATGATCAATGTGTCAGTGGATGGCAAGAATATTATTGTTCACAGCGACATCAATATCGGGATGGCGACGGCACTGCCAAGCGGAAACTTAATCGTGCCGGTCGTGAAAAACGCGAATGAAAAGGATTTGGCAGCATTGGCCGCAACGGTGAATCACCTGGCGGACAGTTCCCGTAATAATAAATTAAAACCTGATGAGGTTCAGGGTAGTACTTTTACAATATCCAATGTTGGTACGTTTGGAAGTTTAATGGGCACACCGATTATCAACCAGCCCGAAGTGGCGATTTTGGCTTTGGGAATCATCAAGAAACGCCCTGAAGTCATTACAACTGAAAAGGGTGATGAGATTGCAATACGGAGCATGATGTACCTCTCGCTGTCATTTGACCACCGCGTTGTCGACGGATTTTTAGGAGGATCGTTCCTTCGCAAAGTAGGCGACTACCTCGAACAATTCGATATCAATACTGCAATCTGATTGCATAAAATATAAACACTATGTCGTACAATATTAAGGAAACAAGAGCAACGGCTTCAAGGATCAATGAAGTGGATATCAACAACATCGTGATGGGACATGCCTTTACGGACCACATGTTTATTTGTGATTATGAAGATGGGCAATGGCAAAATCCGCGTATCGAACCGATGCATGAAATCCCTACGCATCCCGCAGCCATGGCATTGCATTATGGACAGGCGATTTTTGAGGGAATGAAAGCTACTTTGGGGAAAGACGGCAAACCGCTGTTGTTTCGCCCTGATGAAAATGCGAAGCGATTAAACTTCAGTGCAGATCGTATGGGAATGCCTTTGTTTCCGGAAGATTTGTTTGTCGAAGGATTGAAGAGATTCCTTGCCATAGAGCACAATTGGATCCCTACCAGCGAAGGAAGCGCGTTGTACCTGCGCCCGTTCATGTATGCCGATGAGGCGTTTATCGGGATGCGTGCCGCGACAAAATACAAGTTCATCATTTTTGCCTCGCCGGCCGGACCGTTCTTTAGCAAGCCAATCAAATTGTGGGCGGAAACCAAATTCATCCGCGCTGCCAATGGCGGTACCGGAGAAGCCAAGGCGGCAGGGAATTATGCTGCAGCGATACGCCCGACGGAGATTGCCCGATCAAAAGGTTATGATCAGGTATTGTGGCTTGATGCACGTGATTTTGAATATGTGCAGGAAGTAGGGACAATGAATTTCTTCCTGAAGATTGCCGGAAAATGGATTACACCGAATTTGGGTGGTTCCATCCTTGCCGGAATTACCCGAATGAGCGTGATTGATTTACTGCGTGACAAGGGATTTGAAGTGGAAGAGCGACCAATCACGATGCAGGAGATTGTTGCAGCTTTTGAAAATGGTACGCTGGAAGAAGCTTTCGGAGCAGGAACTGCCGTAGGCATCGCGATGGTGGAGGAAATTGGATATAAGGAAATGAAAATTAAGTTTCCGGCCGGAAATCCGGTGTCGGAAGAGGTGAAAGAGACGTTAAACCAGATTAAGCTGCAGGAAGTGGATGACAAATTCGGCTGGATTGTTCCGGTGGAACTCGATGCGGCAGTGAAAGCGTAAACCGCAGCCCCGATAGTAGTGGAAATCCTTTTTATTGCCGGACAATACGTGTTTCGGAGAAGTAACATAATGGCAATAAAAAGATTGTAACGGATAGCGGGAAATGCTGCCCAAAAAATAAAAGATAAAATGGAGATTGCGGAAAGCACTTTGAACAAGATTACATTAGAAAAGGCGTTTGCCACGATGGCGACCGCCAAGGCGATGACGGAGCTGTATGAGGAGAATTTCAAGACGGTTTCCAAATACGTGCATGCCACTTCACGTGGGCATGAAGCCATACAGATAGCGCTCGCGATGCAGTTGCTGCCGCAGGATTATGCGTTCCCGTATTACCGCGATGATGCGATGCTGCTGGGTATTGGGATGCAACCGTATGACCTGATGCTGCAGTTGATGGCCAAAAGAGACGACCCTTTTTCAGGTGGGCGCACGTATTATTGTCATCCGAGTCTCCGTGATGCCGATAAGCCTAAAATTCCGCACCAATCTTCGGCAACGGGCATGCAGGCCATCCCTGCTACGGGCGCGGCGATGGGTTTTTGGTATAAGGAAAATATTGGCATGGAAGATAAGAACGAACAAAAACCGATTGTGGTTTGTTCCCTTGGCGATGCGTCGGTAACGGAAGGCGAAGTCGCGGAAGCTTTCCAGATGGCGGCATTAAAGCAGTTGCCGATTTTGTATCTCGTTCAGGACAATGGCTGGGACATTTCAGCAAATGCAAAGGAAACAAGGGCACAGAATGCGTTTGAATATGCCAAAGGATTTCATGGGATTGAAGCCATTTCAATCGACGGTGCGGATTTTACCGAAAGTTACCTGACGATACAGAAAGTCCTGAACACGATGCGTGCGGAACGGCGTCCGTTTCTGGTCCATGCGAAAGTGCCATTGCTGAACCACCATACTTCGGGCGTACGCATGGAATGGTACCGGGATGATCTGGACGAAGCGAAATCACGCGATCCGTTTCCGGTGTTGCAGCAGCAATTGGCTGATGCCGGATTTTCATACGAAGAAATTGAAAAAATAAACCGTACGGCCGTCTCAAAAGTACAGGCCGATTACGATAAGGCATTGCAGGCCGAAGATCCGAAGCCGGAAGATTTGTTTACGCATGATTTCGCACCAACACCAATAACCGAGGAGAAAGGGGAGCGGAATCCGATCCGGGAAGATAAAGTAGTCATGGTGGATTGTGCCTTATTTGCGGTCGAGGAACTGATGAAAAAGCACAAGGAATGCCTTTTGTACGGGCAGGATGTAGGCGGAAGATTGGGCGGTGTATTTCGTGAAGCGGCGACGTTGGCTCAGAAATTCGGCGACGATCGTGTGTTTAATACACCCATCCAGGAGGCCTTTATTGTTGGCTCTACCGTGGGCATGTCGGCTGTCGGATTAAAACCGATTGTTGAGGTGCAGTTTGCCGATTATATCTGGCCGGGACTGAACCAGTTGTTTACGGAAGTCAGCCGTTCCTGTTATTTAACCAATGGCAAGTGGCCGGTTTCAATGATTTTGCGTGTCCCGATTGGCGCGTATGGCAGCGGCGGTCCCTATCATTCGTCTTCGGTAGAGAGCGTGCTGACGAACATCCGCGGGATAAAAATCGCTTATCCAAGCAATGGTGCCGATTTAAAAGGCCTGATGAAAGCCGCTTATTACGACCCGAATCCCGTAGTTATTTTAGAGCATAAAGGCTTGTACTGGTCTAAGGTAAAAGGTACTGATGAAGCGCGCGTGAATGAGCCTTCTGAGGATTACATCTTACCGTTTGGCAAAGCCAATGTCGTGCAGGAAATCTGGGGACAGGATACCGAAGAGACCATGTCGGTGATTACCTATGGTATGGGCGTGCATTGGGCATTAAATGCATCGAAAGACATGAAAGACAAAGTTGAAATCATTGATTTGCGAACACTGTATCCGTTGGATGAAGAAGCGATTTTAAAATCGGTTAAGAAAACCAAGAAATGCCTGGTTGTTACCGAAGAGCCTGTAAATAATTCATTTGCGCGCAGCCTGGCTGGGATGATTCAGGAGAAATGCTTCAAATACCTTGATGCGCCGGTGATGGTAATTGGGTCTGAGAACCTGCCTGCAATCCCGCTGAACATGACTTTGGAACAGACGATGATTCCGTCGTCGGAGAAGGTGAAAGTGAAGATGGAGGAGTTGCTTCATTATTAGAAGCTGGTCCGGCTTTTCACTGCAAGTTTTTTCAAATCCGCCTATTTTGCGGTATCAAAAAGAGCTTCCTGCGGTCGCGTTTTTTT
>CALRKC020000070.1:0-9088 GCA_943367895.1 Erythrobacter sanguineus
AGGCGGTCGGGGCAGTGAAACAGATGGTAATTTTATGTTCTGAAATGGCTTTGAGTAACAATTCCGGGGTCGGTTTTTCAATCAGAAAAGTGGAAGCCCCGAAATAAAATGGGAATAATACCAGTCCGCCCAAACCAAAAGTGAACCCCAGTGGCGGGCTTCCTGTAAAAATGTCTTCGGGTTTTGGCTGAAGCGAATATTTTGGAAAAGCTTCACAAATTAATAAAATGTCACGATGGAAATGGGAAGTCATTTTAGGCTTGCCCGTTGTTCCCGAAGTAAAGCCGATCAATCCCACGGAATCCGCCATGGTATGGTAGTTGTGGAATGTCTTTGGCTTACTGTGCATCAAAGTTTCCAGCTTGGACATGGCGGTTTCTGTGCCATCAAACGTAATCAATTGCTTCAGGAATGGGGATTTTACCAACGCCATTTCCTCTTCCAGGCGGTAATCACAGAAAGCATGGGAGATTTCCGCGCTGTCAATCATAACCGTCAATTCCTTTTCACGAAGCAGCGGCATTGTCGCAACTACTACACCACCGGCTTTAAGCACAGCAAACCAGATAGCGACAAACATTGGATTGTTTGCAGACCGTATTAAAACTCGATTTCCGGAGACAAAACCAAGATCATCAGTCAGTACATGTGCAATCTGGTTTGACTTATCGTACAAGTCCTGATAAGTCCACGTGGTTTCGAAAGTACGAATGGCAATCGCATTCCCACGACCTTCTTTAATATGGTTGTCAAGTAATCTATCCACACAGTTCAGGCTTCCTTCAAATTGGAAATCTGCATGATCCAGAATTATTTCAGGCCTTAATTTTTCGTCCGGCAAATGTAAGTGCGCAAAGTTATCTTCGTAGTGTTTCATTTTAATTTCAAATTATGAATTATGAATTACGATTGCGTAATGTCTTTTGAATTGAGCCTATTAGCCTAAGTAATTCATCAACATCTTTTAATAAATCCCTTGGATTTTGAATTGATAAATATTGGGTATCTTTTAAAAGTCTGATCCAATAATGTGTTTCAAGTGCTTCTTTATATGCAATTGACAATTTATGTAAAAAATCCTTCTCTGACTGGCCTCCGATGGCTTCTTCAATGTTTGCTCCGATTGATGTTCCGGAACGCAAAAGCTGCTTACTCAAAACAAATTCTCTTTTGCAGTCAATTAAGAGTTTGTATGTATTTATCACCTTAACAGCAAAAGCATAGCTTTTGATCTGTACAACATTGCTATTTTTCATATTCTTTATTTGTATGGCGTGAATGATATTTTAAAGCGTTACATCCTAATTCGTAATTCCTAATTCCTAATTATTTCTTATGTGTCTCCGGTTTCAACGCCCTTTTCATACTCTCTTTTTCCTTTCTGTCGGCGGCATGCAACGGATAAAGATGTGTCGTTCCGGCCATGTACTGCTGCGGAATATCACCAGGGCGGAAGTTTTCATAAGCCTGCGCATGGCGAACAAAATTGGGGTCCAAAAGCAACGGCCTTCCTAACGCAACCAAATCTGCCCGGCCGTTTAATAATATGGTATTGATCTGGTCAATATCCTGAATGAATCCGGTGGTAATCGTTGGAATATGAACGGTGTTTCTAACTGTATCCGAGAACGGCGTTTGCCACATACGGCCCACCTGCGGTTTTTGATGACTGACGGTATTGCCCGTTGATACGTTGATGATGTCCGCGCCGGCTTCCTTGAATGCCCTGCTGATGGCGATAACATCTTCGGTTGTGATTCCATTTTCTGCCCAATCTGAAGCGGAAATCCTGACCGACATTGGCTTGTCTGCATTAAATGCCTTACGCATCGAATGAAACACCTGTAACGGAAAGCGCAGGCGGTTTTCGAGATTTCCCCCGAAATGGTCGGTACGCTTGTTTGTCAGGGGTGAAAGGAAAGAAGCCAGTAAAAACCCATGGTGTGCCTGTAACTCAATCATATCAAAACCAGCTTTATCTGCGTTGATGGCAGCACGTGTAAATTCAGAAATTACGATTTCCATATCTGAGGCATCGATTTCCTTCGGTACCGGCATCTGTTCTGCAAACGCAATTGGAGAAGCGGAAACCAGTTCCCAGCCATCTTCAAGCGGAATATTATTCCCAACAGCAGGGAGATTAACACTGCCTTTTCTTCCGGAATGCCCGATCTGCATTCCTATTTTGGCACTACTGTTAGCATGTACAAAATCAGTAATTTTTTTCCATGCAAAAGTTTGTTCATCAGACCATATACCTGCGCAACCGGGAGTAATACGTCCGGTAGCTGATACGGCCGTCATTTCAGTTATGATCAATCCGACACCGCCGATGGCACGTGCGCCGTAATGCAGCAGATGCCAGTCGGAAACCACCCCTTGATTGGCTGCATATTGTCCCATCGGCGACATGACAATGCGGTTAGTGAGTTCCATATTACGCAGCTGAAAAGGCGTGAAAGCGGCCGGAATGTTTTTATTTTCATCGTTGGAATGAAATCCCGCCAGTACTTTTTTCGTAAACGAATTATCGCGTAGCGCCAGATTTTCAAATGTTACTTTTTTCGCCCTTGTCATAACGCCGAATGCAAATTGCATGAAGTCATGTTGCATGTGGCGGTCCATGTTTTCGAACCAGTCCAATGAGACGTTCGCGGCATGCTGTATCATTTCCACCCGACCCCGTCGCAGTTGTTCATATTTGGCGAAAGCCTGCTCCTTATCGGTACCGAATTCCACTATCGAATCTGATAACGCAATCGCGCATTCCATCGCTAGTTTTGTACCGGAACCGATGGAGTAGTGGGCGGTCGCTTTGGCATCGCCCAATAAGACAATATTGTCCCTGGACCAGTTTTTATTGGTGACTGCCGGAAACTGACGCCAAAAGGATTTGTTTGAAATCAGGCCATGTCCCTGCAGTTCCTCTTTAAATATTTCAGATAATTTGCTGATGGTGCTTTCTTCATCAAATGTGTCAAAGCCCGCATTTTGCCAGGTTTGCGGCGTGCATTCGAAAATCCAGGTACTCATGCCCTCTTCGTACTGATAGGTGTGCGCAACAAAGCTGCCGTAAGGAGTGGAGCGGAAGAAATAGGTAAAAGCGTCCAGTGGCCGCGTGGAGCCCAGCCAGACGAATTTGTTTTTTTTCATTTCAATCACGGTACCAAAGTCGGAAGCATGCTGATCGCGTATCTGGCTGTTGATACCATCACTCGCAACGATGTAATCGGAACCTGCGTAAGCCGCAAGATCATCGACATTCGCTTCGAAATGCAGATTGACGCCTTCTTCAACGCACCGCTGTTGTAACAATTGTAACAGTGTTTTCCGTGAACAGCCACAAAAACCGTTACCCGTAATGCGTACGACTTCGCCACCGCGGGCGACATCAAGGTCATCCCAATAGGCAAACTTGCTGCGGATCAACTCATATGATTTGGGATCGCGCGTCAGGAATTCACTTAAGGTTTCATCGGAAAATACCACCCCAAAACCGAAACTGTCATCTGCCTTATTCCGTTCATACACATCAATCTGTGCATCGGGCAAAGCTTTTTTGGTCAGGATTGAAAAATATAAACCGCCCGGGCCTCCGCCTATTACTGCTATTTTCATGTTATGCTCTTTTGACGGTAAAGATTTCTCCCATTCGGGCATAGTTGGCACCTGCCAATCTGGAAACCGGTTTGTATTGGTCCATATCGATCTTGAAATCATCCAGCAGCACGTTATCATCTATGTGGAACATTACGATTTTACCGATGATAACAACCGCGCCGCCGTATTGGTGGTTTTCGAGCTCGTAATGGTGCACGAGTTCGCATTCCATCGTAATCGGGCTTTCCTTGACACGGAATGGCTTAATTTTAATCGATTCCAATGGGGTAAGGCCGGCCAGTTCAAATTCGTTTACGTCGGCTGACACCATCTCTGCGGTCTTGTTCATCTGCTCGACGATTTCCTCGGTAACCATATTGACGACGAACTGCCCGGTGGAAAGGATATTGTTCAGCGTATCCTTATTCCCGACACTAGAACGCGCCGCCGAAAACATTACATGCGGCGGATCATCACCAACGACATTAAAGAACGAAAAGGGGGCGAGGTTCGGGATGTTGTCAGCACTGATAGAGGAAATCCATCCGATAGGGCGTGGGATTACAGCTCCGGTAAGCAGTTTGTATACCGATTTGCGGTCATTTAAAGTTGGGTCAAATTGCATGAGTTGGTTTGTTTTTACAAATTAAATAAAAAAATCGGGTGTAACGTCGGAGAGTTTGTCAATTTGTGTAACAATTCTTTATGAATTTGATAAATAAGGATAACCAGGGAAGTCAGAAAATGCGTTAATTGGGCCATTAGTAAATTGGTGGTTTATTTCATTATCCCATTTTCTAAATAACAAACTATCTGATTTATTTCTTACTTTTAAATTCTAACCAGCTAAATATGAGTAACGCATCACCAAAAGGGATATGGAAAGTCATCGCGGCTTCGTCCATGGGTACCCTGATCGAATGGTATGATTTTTATATTTTCGGCAGCCTGGCTGTGGTAATCTCCACAAAATTTTTCCCTGCTGACAATCCCACCGCGGCGTTCCTTTCTACGCTGGCGACTTTTGCCGCGGGTTTTGTCGTTCGCCCGTTTGGCGCGCTGTTCTTTGGCCGTCTGGGCGACCTGGTTGGAAGGAAATATACGTTTATGGTGACGCTGCTGCTGATGGGCGGTGCGACTTTCTTAATTGGCTGTGTACCGGATTTTAAGACTATAGGATATTTGGCACCGGTATTGGTACTGGTCTTAAGATTGTTACAGGGACTCGCATTAGGCGGCGAGTATGGCGGTGCAGCTACTTACGTCGCAGAACATGCCCCGGAAAACAGGAGAGGATTCTGGACCTCCTGGATACAGACCACAGCTACGGCAGGACTGTTTGTTTCGCTGATGGTGATATTGCTGACAAGGCATTTCCTCACTGAGGCCGAGTTTGATTCCTGGGGCTGGCGTGTACCGTTCTGGGTTTCCATTTTAATGGTGCTCGTTTCTTACCTGATCAGGAAGAAGATGGATGAATCGCCGGAATTTGCCCGGGCGAAAGCAGCAGGAAAAACGAGTAAAAATCCGTTGAAAGAAAGCTTTGGTAATAAATACAATTTAAAGTTCGTATTGCTGGCTTTGTTTGGCGCGACGATGGGGCAGGGGGTCGTATGGTATACAGGGCAGTTTTATGCGATGAGTTTTATGAAGACGGTGATGAATGTCGATGCCAAACAGGTCGATGAATTGCTCGGGATTGCGTTGCTTTGTGCAACACCTTTTTTTATTTTCTTCGGGTGGCTCAGTGATAAATGGGGACGGAAAGGTATTATGCTGATGGGGATGCTGCTGGCGGTTGTCTGTTACAGGCCGATTTATGAGAAGATGTACCAGACAGTGAATGTTGAAAAGAAGATACATGAAGCCGGAGGAAGCCTGCCTTCGATAAATCCGGAGAACCGCGGCGGTTTTACGAATTCGGTGCTGTATCGTGACAATACCATTGTTGTCAAAGAAATCAAGGCCGGATCCGATGAAGTAATCAGTACCAAAGTATCGATTAACAACCACGACAAATTGATGCTGATATTTCTCGTCTGGATACAGGTCATTTTTGTAACGATGGTGTATGGCCCGATTGCCGCTTTTTTGGTCGAAATGTTCCCTGTTAAAATACGCTACACTTCGATGTCATTGCCTTATCATGTCGGGAACGGCATTTTTGGCGGATTGCTGCCTGCTGTTTCAACCTATCTGGTGACGAATGCTAAAGACCATGGCGACAGACAGTTTTACCTCGAAGGGCTCTGGTATCCGATTATTATTGGCGGGATCAGTTTTATGATTGGTTTGATTTATATCAGTAACAAACAAAAGAAACACACAAATGAATAACTTAAAAAGATTGCTTGGGATTTTCTGGATAGTACTTGCACTGGCTGCGGCCTATTTCAGCGTATTTGTATTCGGACTGCCGAAAATGGAAACAGGGAAGCAAGATGATCTTGTGTTTGGCATCATTGTCTTATTTGTACTGACGCCTTTGGTAGTTTTCGGGTTGGGGACTTTTGGGTATTATTCGTTAAAGGGAGAATATTCAAATGAGAAATAGTGAATTCGATGTTACCAATACCGTGACCATTCCATTTCCATATCATCAATGTTATGCACCTTTTTCTTCTTTAAATCTACTAATACCCGCATAAAGCTGACATCCCTGGGAGCGTTATAGATTTTGCCCACCCAGATTACGCTTATCATTTTCAGATTATCCTGTGGTGTTGCGTAACAAATAAATGCAGGATATTTTTCCGGGTTTTTTCCTGATTTTATGCCTATCCGTTTCTTTACATTCCCATCATTCTTAGCGATACTAACCGCGAGGGTATCTAAACAGTACAAACTATCAACTGTATTTTCGAATTTCTCATACCAGTTTTTTCCGATTCTTTTCGTTAGGATGCTGTCAGTCCTTTTATTATTTGCAACTTCCAGACTGTCTAAATCCCTTACATCGGTGCAGGCGTTTCCTGTGACAATGAACCTGAAGCCAAAGATTCGCTGGGCTACCTGATACCGATATTTATCTGATGGCTTTGGACGGCCACCACGCACAGTATATTCAGGAAAGAGATCTTTAAATTCATCTTCCTGATAAGTAATGGTTTCATCTTTGGATGGATCGTGGCCGGGCATGTGTTTTCCAATCCATATTCCGGTTAAGAGGATACAGCAGGCGATAACAGTGAGCATGATAAATTTTTTCATATACATTTACTTGTATGCCATTGTAAGTCTATAACTTCTCTGTAATAAGGAAAGTATAGATTTCAAAACTAATTGTTTATACTGTTGTATTCAAAATCAAAAGACTGAAAGATTGGATGCCGGATGATTTGATGGCAAACGGTATAAAACAATCTTTCAATCCATCCTGCTATTTCCTGACAATCTTTTTAGTATAAGTGCTTCCTGTAACATCCCGCAAAGTCATCACATAAATGCCCCGGCTTAGGGAAGACAGATCTATCTTTGACGTATTTTTTGCCGAAAGCACCAGCTGCCCCAATTGGTTATAGACATCAACCTTTTCAATTTGGACACCGGTGCCGATGTTCAGCAGCCCGTCCGTTGGGTTTGGGTATACCGACACTTTAACCGCTTCTGATTCGTCAACGGCCAGAACATCTACAAACGCGGTCGCTGCCGTATTGGTAATAACTGCAGGATTAAAATCAAAATAAATTCCGGCAGTCGCATTGATAATGTCACCCAGCACCACATTGTCCAATGGCTTGATTTTATAGGCGATAAAACCATGTGAATTTGGTTCATCGTGGGTGCTGTCCGGTAAGTTAATGTCATCAAACACAAAACTCAGTTCACTGCCGTTTCTGATGTTTACCTGACCGGCGTGGCTCATGCTTTCTAGCTGCATGCTGGTCCAATCCAGTTTACTGTCGAGTGTCTGGTCTACCCTTACATTGATGGCCTCTGCTGTCCCGGTGTTCTGAAAGCGTATCAGGTAATGCAGGTATTTATCGGCATCGGCAATCAGCACCTCGTCGCCTTCAAGACAGCTGATATCATTGGGATCATAAGAACCTACGACGGTCTGACTCAGTGAAAACGTATTGTCATCCTCCGTATCATCTCCCGTGACGGGATTTATCGTTGCTGTGGTCATGAGGATATCTCCAATATTGGTGGTAGGAGGCGTGTAGACGTTGAACTGTAAGTCGATGGTCCTGGATTCAAATGGATAGAGGCCGGTAAAATCAAAAGTGATGGAGTTGGCGGTTTGGTTAGCTGTTGCCGTACTTGAATTGAGGAAGTTCAATTTGGAGCCATCAAACGCAAAAGTTACGGAGCCGCTCAGCAGTGTCAGGCCTGCATTCCGGTATACCATCCGGTAAGTCGTATTGAAGCCCGGTCTTGGCTGTCGCGTAGGATAAACGCTGACTGCCAGGTCGCTGATGCTTCCGATGGGTTCGACACAAAAGTTGACTGCATCATTATTGCCCAGGCCGGTAAAGTCGGATACGAACATGGCAGGCGTTGGCGCGTAATAATCTGCCTGCGAGGTGATTTTCGTAGTCACAGTGCCTTCCTGGGTGGTATACAGCTGAAAGTGTCCGTTTTCCTGAGAAAAGGTTGCATTGGTGTTCACATTATCCGTGGCCACGACGAGGATGCCGCTTAAGGCAGGGTCGGTGTCGCTGCAGCCATCACCCAATAAATCGAAGCGAATGGTACCACTGATGCTGTTGGTAGTAGGCAGCACGGTATTTTTATGCCACACGATCTTATCATCGTACTCAGAAATGGAAACAAGATCCACCGTTTCATTATTATCGATATCGGCAGCGAACAAATCGTACGGACTGTTTAAATTTTGCGAAATGATCTGCTGTGTATTTTCAAAGCTTCCCTGTCCGTCGGTGTTTTGATACCAGGCAACTACACCGCCATTACCCGCATCGGCGGAAGCGATATCGGTATCGCCGTCGTTGTCAAAATCAGCTACAACAATACTTTTGGGTGTTCCGATAACGGTTGTAATCAAATGCGTTTCACTGAAATTACCTAGTCCATCAGTGTTCTCTGCCCAACGTAAAAAAGCCGGGTCGCTGGTATTGATATTTTTGCCGGTGTACACGATGTCTTTGTCGCCATCATTATCCAGGTCGGCAATTTTCACCGAAGCGCAGCCATTGGGATAATCCTCTATGGCATGCTTTGTCCCGAAAGTACCGAGGCCATCCGTATTAAAATAGTAATAGAGCCCATAAGCAGTCACCACTGAAATATCGAGGTCGCCATCGCCATCGAGGTCTCCGAAATCAATCGAATTAAAGTTCGTATTACCGGCAGCCTCTATAATTTGCTGGCTGCTGAAGCTTCCCTGCCCATTCTGGTTCCGGTACCATGTAAGCTTTTGGTATCCTAAACCGAAAACGTCCAGGTCGCCGTCATCATCAATATCCGCGAGAAATACCCTGTTGGCGTTGTACAGATTGCTCTCTATGATTTGCGCGGCTGCAAA
>CALRKC020000071.1:0-9031 GCA_943367895.1 Erythrobacter sanguineus
AGAAAATTAACGACATTTGAACAAGGATTAATAAGCCTGAAAATGGTATTGGCCGCCAAAGAATCCGGCACCGGAAAAAAAATTATAGATTTATGATACTCGGAACCATATGCTGTAGGGGTGGGTCAAAAGGCGTACCCGGGAAGAATATAAAAATGCTCAATGGCAAGCCGCTAATGGTATACACGATTGAAACGGCGCGGCAGAGTAAATACCTTGATGACCTCATCATTTCCACCGATGATGCTGAAATCATCAAAATAGCCGAAGATCATTCAGTATATGTGCCGTTCATCAGGCCATCAGAATTGGCTTCAGATACTGCCGGAAAATGGGCCGTTTTCATACATGCTGTAGAAAATTATGAAAAAATTACCGGGAAAACCATCGGCTATATTGTGGATATGGACGTTACCGTACCATTAAAAACAGGCCTCGATATTGATGCAGCCATAAGCATGGCCTTATCGAATCCCACTGCCGATGTCGTGATTACAGGCTATGAACCCGAACGCAATCCCTATTTTAATATGATGGAAATGCAGGGATCCGGATTTGCCCGTATAGTAAAGGAAACGACGCCGCCCATCCAAAGAAGGCAGGATGCACCTAAGGTTTACAGCCTTACACCGGCAGCATATGTTGTTAAGAAGGAAGCATTATACCAATATAAACACTGGAGTGAGGCCAAATGCCTGATTAGTGAAATGCCAAGGGAGCGGTCCATCGATATTGATACAGCATTTGATTTCAAACTTATAGAATTCATCAGCAATGAAAAATAAGAATTTATTCGATTTAACGGGGAAAATTGCACTTATTACCGGCGGCTGCGGGCTTTTGGGCACAGAGCATGCCCTCGCACTGCACGAATTTGGGGCAAAAATTGTATTGGCAGACATCTCTTTGGCAAAATCAGCCGAGATTCTCGAAACTTTAAGGAAGCATGACTGCACTGCCGACTTTATCCAATGTGATGTAACTTCCGCTGAAAGCTGGTCTGCTGCGTTACAATATATAGTTGATCGATATGACAAAATAGACATCTTAATAAACAATGCCGGTTTTACGAACCAAAGTAAATCGGCGAATTACGATGCCTCGTTTGAAAATTTCCCGCTTGAAGACTGGAATGCCATTATGAATGTCAACCTCACAGGAACATTTCTGGGTTGCCAGATCATTGGAAAACAAATGCTTAAGCAGCAATCAGGAAGCATCGTCAACATTGCCTCATTGTATGGTGTAGTCAGCCCGAACCACAGGATTTATCCGGGAACAGGCATTTCACAGCCCGTCGCATACAGTGTCAGTAAGCATGGCGTGGTATCACTTACAAAGTATCTTGCCACGCTTTGGGCGGAAAAAGGAGTGCGCGTCAACAGCCTTACGCCGGGAGGTATTTGGAACGGGCATGAAGGACTTTTTCTCGAAAGGTTCGAAAATCTTAATCCTATTGGAAGAATGAGTGATAAATCAGAATTGCGTGGCGGAATCGTATATCTTGCCAGTGAGGCGAGTAGTCATGTGGTAGGTCATAATTTAATCATAGATGGCGGTTGGACCGCTTGGTAAAATTCAGGTAAATGAATCCATATATTGAAATTGCAGGCAGAAAAATTGGCCCCGATTATCCGCCGCTCGTTATAGCTGAAATAGGAATCAATCATGAAGGGTCGCTGGAAACAGCCAAACAAATGGTGGATGCAGCTGCCCGCGCCGGGATTGAAATGGTTAAGCATCAAACCCACATCGTCTCGGACGAAATGAGCGGGGCAGCAAAAAAAGTGATACCCGGTAATGCAGATGTTTCTATATACGATATTATGGAAAGATGCTCGCTGGATGAGGCTGAAGAATTGGAGCTCAAGGATTACGTAGAGAGCAAAGGGATGATTTTTATATCGACCCCTTTTTCGCGTGCTGCTGCCGAAAGGCTAAGAAAATTCGACATTCCTGCATATAAAATAGGTTCCGGTGAATGTAACAACTATCCGCTACTGGAACACATTTGCAGCTTTGGAAAACCGGTTATCCTAAGCACTGGCATGAATACTATCGAAAGTATCAGCAAGGCCATTGCCATTTTTGACAAGCATAAGATACCCGTTGCTATATTGCATACCACAAACCTTTACCCAACGCCTGTTCATTTAGTGAGGTTGGGCGCTATGTCCCAAATGCATGAAGCTTTCCCGGATAAAATTTTCGGGCTAAGCGACCATACACTCAACAATAATGCCTGCCTGGCGTCGGTAGCGTTGGGAGCCAGCATCCTGGAGCGGCATTTTACAGACCATATGAATCGTCCGGGGCCGGATATCGTATGCAGTATGGACGAGAAAGCGTGCAGTGAGCTTATTTTGGCATCAAATGAAATATGGCAAATGAGGGGCGGTGAAAAAAAACCGGCAGAAGAAGAACAGGTGACCATCGATTTTGCCTTTGCGACAGTGTGCAGCATAGCACCCATAATGAAAGGGGAAGTTTTTACAAAAGAAAACATTTGGGTTAAAAGACCCGGTACCGGTAAAATCTTAGCAGAGCATTTTAACGATATTCTTGGTAAAAAAGCTGCTACAACCATTGAAAACGACCAGCAATTAGATTGGAATGATATTATATAAATGAAAAAAATTCTTTTCCTGACAGGTACCCGAGCGGATTTCGGTAAAATTAAATCACTGATCACGGTATTAGAATCAGATGCCGCATTTCAGGTTTTTGTATTCGTTACAGGAATGCATCTGCAGCAGGAATATGGCTACACCATCATCGAAATTGAAAGATGCCGCTTCAGGAACGTTCATGCATTTGAAAACCATACCCATGAAACGACAATGGATCTTACGCTTGCAAAAACCATTGAAGGGCTTTCAGACTACTGCAAACAAATCCAACCGGATATGATTGTAGTACACGGTGACAGGGTGGAAACACTTGCAGGAGCCATTGTGGGCTCACTTAACAATATTCTTGTGGCTCACATTGAAGGCGGCGAAATTTCAGGTACTGTTGATGAATTGATACGGCATAGTGTCAGCAAATTAAGTCATATTCATTTTGTTTCCAATTCTGAAGCGGCGCGGCGGCTTTACCAAATGGGTGAAACGGTATCGTCAGTTTTTATCATCGGCTCGCCTGATGTTGACATAATGTTCTCGGAGAACCTTCCCCAATTGAACGAAGTCAAAACCTATTATGAAATAGATTTCTCGCAATATGCAATCGCCATGTTTCATCCGGTGACCACCGAGTTTTCGGCAATGCAAACCTATGCTGACGCATTTGTAAATGCGTTACTTGCAGACAGCCACAATTTCCTGATCATATATCCTAACAACGATCTTGGAAATCGTTACATTCTCGATGCGTATAAAAAATTAGCGGATCATCCAAGGTTCCGGATTTTTCCATCGTTGCGTTTTGAATATTTCCTGACGTTGCTTAAAAAGGCACAGTTTATTATTGGCAACAGTAGCGCAGGAATAAGGGAAGCGCCTTACTACGGTATTCCGATCATCAATATTGGATCCAGACAGCAAAACCGGGTAATCAATGCGGATATCATGAATGTTGGCTATACTGTGGAAGAAATCAGTGAAGCACTTCGCCATATCGATACCCATAAAACAGGGATCATTACATCCAATTTTGGTGAAGGGAATAGTACACAGCAGTTTTTAATTTCATTAAAAAGTAACGATATTTGGGAGATTAATCATCAAAAACAATTTCGGGACGCATGATTTTCCAAGTTTTAAAAAGAGCAGTTACAGCAAATGCTGAAAAATGAGGGTTGAATTTTGAAGGCTGTGTTCAATATGGCCATTGAACCGATAAAAAAATATTTTCATGATTGTCTTTTCCCAACTCGGTAATAAAGGTCATTTAGGGAATCAGCTTTTTCAGATTGCGTCCGTCATTGGCCTGGCCAAAAAGCATAACATGGATTTCGGTTTTCCGGCATGGAAATGGGCAGGATATTTTGAAATACCGCTTCCTGAAATTCCTGAACGGCATTTCAACCTACTACCGGAAACTAAATTCCATTGGCATGAATGGCCTATTGAGGCTGATAAGGATTACGATTTGGATGGCTGGCTGCAGTCAGAAAAATACTTTGACCGAAAGAGGCTGACCAATTATTTCACTTTTAAGCCTTCACTGATTGCCGGGATGAAAAAGAAATTTTCAGCCCTTTTGTCAAAACAGACCATTGTTATTTCGATACGCCGGGGTGATTTTGTAAATCATCCGGATTATTTTCAATTGCCGGTATTGTATTACATATTGGCTCTGGAAGAACATTTCCCGGATTGGAGAAATCGTAACATACTGGTTACTAGCGATGATGTGACGTATTGTAAGATTCATTTTTCATTTCTGGAAAATGCTTTTTTTGCAGATCAGTTAAATGCCGCTGAGCAACTCCTGTTGGCAAGTTTATGTGATGACTTTATAATAAGCAATTCTACTTTCTCATGGTGGACTGCGTATCTGGGGGAAAAGTCGCATTCAAAAATCATCCGTCCAGCCCATTATTTCAGAGGTGCAAAGGCACAGAAAGATAGTGATGCTGATTTTTTCCCCGAACGATGGAAATTGTATGATCACAGGGAAAAGAAATTGTCACTGGACAATACCACTTTGATATTGCGACCGGTCACCGCTTCATTCATAAATCAAAAAAATGGTGCGTTGGCAGAAGGATTGCTTATGCAGAATTTTGAAACCGATATTCGCCGGGTCGCAAAAAACACGAAAGGCCTGAGTTTCATGCACTACGAATTTCTCAATGCTGAAAGCCGGAAAAAGAGTCGTGAAGTAACCAGCGCTTCATTACGGGAAATTATTGAAAATTGTGATAATCAATACATACTTGTTATAGACGATAATGCGATCTTGCCGCCTTTTGCCATATTCGAGGCTGTAAATCGTATGGCCGACACGCAGACAGGAATCACTTTTTCAAAAGTTTGCCATGTGCCTGAAAAACCATTTTTAAAAATGATAAGGATTCACATGGATATTGGCGTTGTTAAGTCGCGAAAAACGGCTTCAGCTATTGTAAGGCCTAGACTGGGAATGACCAAATCAAAAATTAACACATTGACAACTGATAATCCTAAAATTCCTGTGCAGTGTCACGATGCCTTGCAGATGAATGTGGTCGTCTACCTGATGCGGAATCGCCCTATGCTTTATTTCGGAATTGAAAAGATATATTCGCAATGGAAATTCAGGCTCTATTCATTCAGGAAATTCTACATCAAGCCACTTTTTTCAAAATCAAATAAAATCCGTTAGGGCTTTTTAAACCAAAGAAAGCGATATATTTGCCGTTGAATAATTTGCTAAAAAGATGCGTACTTTAGGAATTGTAATCACTGATGGGGTCGGTTTCCGGAATTTTGTGCTGAGCGATTTCTTTTCAGAAGCGGGCAATCGTTTTGACCGGATCGTTATTTTCTCATGCCTCCCGGAATCGGTGTATGGTGATTTGGATAAAAAGTACAAGATCATTGAACTTAATGTTTTCGAAGAAAATACCTATAATTGGTTTTTCAGGAAAATAAAAGAAGTAAGTCACCTGCAACACTTTGCAAAAGACTTTTTCGGAATCAATGACAGCCTGAATATGACCAAAAAAAGGACTTATTCATCGCGTGGTATTGCAACACAAATGATTGTCGGATGGACGCGATTTTTTAATTCTGAAAAATGGACGTCAAGGTACAATTACTGGCAGCAAAAATCCTTCGCCGGAAATCCGATTACAAAAGAGTATAAACAATTGCTCGCAAGAGAGAATATAAACCATCTTTTTTTCACACACCAAAGACCGCCATTTATAGCGCCGTTGATTTATGCGGCACAAAAACTCAATATCCAGACTTCATCTTTTATTTTCAGTTGGGATAATCTTGCGTCAAAAGGAAGGATGGCGGGTGATTTTGACAAGTATCTGGTATGGAGCGATCTGATGAAATCAGAACTGCTTTGTTTTTACACCCATGTGAAAGCTTCTGACGTAATTGTTGTTGGAACGCCACAGTTTGAACCTTATATTCTGGAGCGATATTATGATGGAAGCGAACATTTTCACAAGAAATTCGATCTTGACCCCCTTAAACCCACCATTTGCTACAGTTGTGCAGATTCTGCCACAAGCAAAAATGATACGCTTTACATCGATGTCATTGCTAAATCGATGATGGAAAACAAACTGGCGAAAGAGGTGAACTTCCTGGTAAGAACTTCGCCTGCAGAGGAGCCGCACAGGTTCGCACAACTGGCTGTTGATTATCCATTTATCAAATGGAATTATCCCAAATGGATTCAAAGCCGCGAAGGCCATCAGGAAGCCTGGTCACAGCGTATTCCTGCTGTTGAAGACGTAAGAGACCTCAGGTCAATTTTGAACTATTGCAGCCTAAGTATCAATATGTGTTCCACAATGAGCCTGGATTTTATGCTGTTTGACAAGCCTGTTATCAATCCGGTCTTTGGAAATGAAACCAATGGACTCTACAACGACCAGCGTTTCCTGAAATATGCACATTATAAAAAAGTAGTTGAAAGTGGTGCAGTTGCCGTGGCAAAAAATGAAAATGAATTAATCGGTATGATAAATGATGCCTTACAGTTCCCCGAAGCAAGACTCGATGCACAAAAGGCGCTTATAGCAATGCAAATCAGCAAACCGCTACGGGAAACAAGTAAAAGGATAGCTGAAACAATTGAGGAGTGGAGCAAAAGTCGATAATTAAATCGGTCGCGGTCATCGCAAATTATCCACTGAATCCGGAAAGGATCGGTGGCATGGATCGTTTTTACTGGTATTTTGATAAAAAATGTAAGGACAACGGGATTGAAATTGCCTGGTATTTTCCGGATCAGGCGACTTATGAAGGCTATGCCGGACTTACAATTTATAACGCTGAAGGTAGGAAAACTGAAGATTTTTTCATTGACAATATTACCAGTAAGAATATTAAGTATGACGTCGTTATTACACATTTTGTAGAGCTTTGTACCCATTTTTTTAAGGATATAAAAGCAGTTTATCCGTCACTTATTATCTGCGTTGATCACAATCCAAGGCCGATTGAGGGATTTCCAATAAAGAAAAGGATTAAGAATAGATTAAAGGGTTTGTTGTATGCAAAGTATACCAACCTCTTTATAGGGGTATCGGAGTATACAAAAAAACAAATCCTCAATGATTACGGTACAGCCCTTGAGTCCAAAACGAAAGTTGTTTATAATGGTATTGATACCGGGATTTTCCTGAAACGGAACAATAAGAATACCAATCGTTTTTATGTTGCCTCACATCTTCGTTATTCAAAAGGAATTCAGGATTTGTTGTCAGCCGTAATGTTGCTTGACGAAAAGACAAGAAAAGCCATTGTTATAGATATTTATGGTGAAGGACCATTGGAAGAGGAATTAAGACTATTTACGGAAAAGCATGAGTTAACAGGGATTGTCAATTTTATGGGTAGTTCCCCGAAGTTGCACGAATTGGCATCCAACTATAGTTATATGATCCAGCCAACCTATATGGAATGTTTCAGTCTTTCCATTCTGGAGAGCCTCGCTGCTAATGTTCCTGTAATTACAACCTGGGTCGGTGGCAATCCTGAAATAATCGAAAATGAGGTAAACGGGTTCATATTTAACCCGAAAGATATTGCCGGCCTCTCAGAAATCCTTAAAAAGATAGTCAGCCGGGAAATAAGCGTGACCGCAGATGTGAGCCAACTTATAGAAAGCCGGTTTGACATTCACCGTATGGTCGACGAACATTTTAATTTGCTGTAAATGAAGATTGGTTTTCTCACACAGCAATTTCCGCATCCGCGCACAGGCAGTTCAGGCGGAATAGGTACAGCGATTAAGAACCTGTCGCAGGCACTTATTGCACAAGGGCATGAAGTATCGGTATTGATTTATGAACAAAATGAAGATGCCTTTTTTGAAGATGAGGGCATTTGCTTCTATAAAATCAAAAATGAAAAGCGGCGATTATTTTCAGGTTACTTTACGCGTAAAAAGATTGAAAAACTGATTAATACAATGCACCGGCAAAAAAAACTTGATATTGTGGAAGCACCGGACTGGACCGGGATCAGTTCTTTTATCAAGCCCGATTGTCCTTTGATAATCAGGGAAAACGGATCAGATTCGTATTTTTGTTACCTTGACAAAAGGCCCGTAAAATGGAAAAACCGCTTTCATGAACGGAGAGCATTATTAAAAGCAGATGGCATCATTTCCGTGAGTGAATTCACAGGCCAGGTCACCAATGAAGTTTTAAAGCTTAATAAGCCCTTTACAGTCATACCAAATAGTGTCGATACAAATTTTTTTAAGCCGAAGCAGCAGACTGACACAGCAAATCAAATAGTATTGTATTTTGGAAACCTGATCCGAAAAAAAGGAGCACTTGAACTTCCTGGTATTTTCAACAATGTCTACGCTGCAAATCCATCTGCACAATTGTATATCGTAGGAAATGATATTTTTGATATTGTGACCAAAAACCCATCTACATGGTCGCTTATGGAACCATTGTTCTCAGAGCTTGCTTTCAGGAATGTTCGATATTTCGGAAGCGTCGATTATGAAGAGATCAGGAGTTATATCAGTCACGCCACGGTGTGTATCTTCCCGTCCTTTGCCGAAGCATTGCCGCTTTCATGGCTTGAGGCTATGGCTATGGGCAAAGCCGTCGTTACTTCGGATATAGGATGGGCAGCAGAAATGATTGAAGACGGTAAAAACGGCTACATGGTAGCTCCTTCAAATCACAAGCTTTTCGCTGAAAGGGTAAATGAGCTACTCAGGGATATTTCTAAGCGTCAAAACTTTGGAAATATGGCAGCTCAAACTGTAAAATCCGGATTTTCGTCTGAAATAGTTACACAACGGAACATTGAATTTTACAAAAAAATCATAAACGATAAAAAATGATTGCTTTAAAAGAATTTATCACCGCATCGGGTGAAGTGATATTATACAA
>CALRKC020000072.1:0-8993 GCA_943367895.1 Erythrobacter sanguineus
TTTTATCCGGGTCTGAAGCAAGGTAATCCTTCCACAAAGTGAATACCGCATTTATATTTTCGTCTTTCGTGTTGATACCACCACCCGCCTTTGTCTCTATTTTTTGTGCGAACAGGGAGGTAGTGGAGAGCAGTAACAACAGTAAAATGTTTTTTCTAATGTAATTCATGGTGAAAACTATTTGGGGTTTCAAGGCAGAGTACACTCGGGGTATTTTGCCAATTATAAAATCGCAGCAGTTGGTATCCAAATCCGCTATATCCCATAAACAATCCAAGGAGCTCCATCTGGCCGCCATCTCCGCATTTGAAGTGCCCGGACTTATCAAAACTATCACAAAGGTCATTCAGGTAATCATATACAAAATTCTCTGTTTCCGGGCTTTCCCCCATCGCTTTAAGAATCTCAAGATTTCCGAAATCACCATGGCATATACACTGATTTCCAAAAAATCCATTGTTCATGATATTATCACGGGCGATAGCAATTTCTTTAAACAGGTATTCGTCATTAAAAAACGATTTGGTCAGCGTTCTTCCAAGTCCAATCCCGGCTGATCCATGACACCAGGATGACGAATCATTTGGATTGCCAAGGTCTCTCTTGTCAGACCAACCGTTTAATTCCTCATCGAAAAAGCTCCTGTCGAAATTTAACGCTGCCAATCCCAATTCTTTCAATGCTTGGTTTTCAAGTTGCGTTCCAGCCTTGAATAAAACATAGGAAATGCCCGCTGTTCCATGCGAAAAGCCTCCAATCATTTTGCTTTCCCCGGCGCCTGGATCATGGAACGGCCAACCCGCAACACCATTTTCTATAATGGCTTCCTCTTGGATTTTATCCAATGCATACATCAGCAGCATACCAATCCTTTGGTTTACTTCAGGTTCGTCAAACTCAAGTCTAAGGTTTAACAGGCAGTCAGCCAGACCGGACATACCCATGAGATAATCGCAACTTTTGATTTCATGCAAAATGTCCGTGAGCAATTCGAGAATGATAATAATGGTATTGTTGTCGACGATCTCTTTTCCTAAGATTGCTTTAAAATGACTCGCCAGATATATGTAACTTAAAGGATAAGCATACGCAGAAACCGGAAAATTTGCTTTCAACTCAGCAGGAATATCATTATAATATCCGGATTTCATTCGGGATATGGTAGCCTCGTTAAGTTGGCTGAATATCTTTAATGCATTATCCTTAAAAATTTCATTTCCGGTATGCTTATATAAATAAAGGTAAAACAGCGAAATTCCAGTCTGTCCATCATATAAATCATAATTCATCAGCGAAATATTATATCTCCCGTCCGCAGGATCTCTTACTTTTGAAATCCAGTTTATCTGACCATTTTTCTCGAATAAGGTATCATTTAAATACGTTCCGATCTTTACGGCAGTAGCCAGTAATTTGAATTTTAACTCATCATGATTTTTCGGAGTTTCCTTGTTTTTCGGCTGAGCGATAACATTCGGTTTCTCAAGATCCATCCCTTTGATTTCCATGGCAAATTCGCAAGTCTTTCGAATAATTTCCGTTTGAAATCTTAAATCGTATTCAGACAGATTCTCAATCCTGTCAATAACATATGCTGAAGGGTCAAATTTCCATTCTTTACTCACAACAGCCTTGTTTCCGTCATATAATTTCCCTCCTGCATCATACCAATAATAGGGCACATCAAGTCCGAAAAGCTGATCCTTAATAGACTTTTTCAATTCTGCACTGTCAAGAACATAATTATCCGTTTTGGTAATATCTACAAGGTTTTCAATAATCCGGTCGATATTACTACTGTCACGAAGATATTCAGGGATGTTGATTTCGCGATACAATAAAGAATAAATAGACGTTGGGTGCAAAATTATCCTGAATTTATGATTCTCAAAATCGGAATTGTTTCTGAAAAAACCAACAATAGTATGCTTTTTTTTCAAAGTTAAACTGTACAAACCGATAAATCCTTCTATAACCTTTTCCAGATTACGCAGGTTCAATTCAGTAATTTTTCCATTCAGACGCGGAAGATGATTGTCCTCATCTTTCCCGAAATACTCCATTGAATTAATGTATTCGAAACTGCCCTCATTTTTTTTCCAGGTTTTACTTTTAATCAGCTGACTGTTCAGTTCAAAAAAAGTCGAGGACAGGATTTCTCTTTCAAAGTTGTTATTCATCATCCAGTCCGGCAACATACCCACCTTTGCCACACTTTCGTCAAACATATATTTAAGGCTTTCTTTTGACAACAGTTTTGGTTTGGTGATGAGGCATTCAAGGTCAAAATATCCCGCCAGGTTATGTGAAATAATTAAGTTGTCAGGAATGATATCAGTCGCGCCTATCAGATGGAATATAAATAATAATTTTCCCTGATTGCAATAAAATTCTGAAATAGCTTCTTCGCTTAAAAAATCATTTTTTATTTCCAGAGCACTAACCCAGCAGTAATCATTTGCGGAAATAGACTTCGGAATTGTAAATGGTATTTCAGCGCCCAATCGGTTAAATTCGGCAACAATTTTCTCAAAATACAATTCGTTGTTAAAGCTTCTCGGTTTGAAATATAGGGAGTCATTTCCTGAAAAATCAAGTCTTAAAACATATTTATTGCCATTGTGAAGATCTCCGAGATATAATTTGATGTCCGTTATTTTTCCGGATATCCCAAATTCGGCATTGAACAAGGGATAGTCAGTCGCAATTTTCTCCACAAAAAAAGAAATATAGGAAATGCTGTTGTTGATGAAGGTATTAATTCGTTTTTCTATCAGCGGATATTTTTCAAAAAAATACTCCAGCCATTCGGCTGTGGAGGTCATTAAGATAAACTCCTGGAATTTTTCTTCTTCTGAATCAGATTCCAATACACCACTTTTTTTGGCAATCTCAAATTCATGAACAAGCACAAATGCCAGAAAATTGTCTTTCAGGAAAAGTATTGACTGGTTTATGATTTGATCCTGCAGGTATTCAATATCATCAATACAATGGGCAATATCATACAATATAGTCGGTATTTTTCGCCTCAAATAATCGTTTATCTGGAAAATAGCGAAGAAATAATCAGATTCGACAGTGGTAATATCGATGTCCTGATTGAGATTGAACTGAAACATATTGTGGATAGGAAATAGTTGTAAATATAAAATAAATAAGGTGCTTATCAATGATAAGCACCTGTTTTCAAGCAGTTTTTAACTACTCAATGTCTTCACCTATTTTTTTAGGCTTTTCGATTTTCTTTGGACAAGTACAAACTGCAGTAGCATCACAGCCTGAGCTTGAACCAGTTGTACAAGAAGAACCTCCAAAAACTTTTGAAAGATTTTGATCTGAAAGTTTCTCATATGAGCTTTCAAAATCAGCTAATTTCAATTTTTCTTTTAATGACATCTTTTCTTTTTTAGATGGTTAATAAAATATTTAACTCCTGAAATGGCCGGCAGTTATTAATTGTGTAATAAAATAAGACAGCAGGCTGACTTCAGTAGAATAAAAATATATACTTCGAAAACGGCAGCTCTTATTTGACTAGGCTTTTTTTAGGATTTTTAAGTTGCTTAATCCTGCCTAACGAAATATTCCTAATTTTATATTTTTTTAAATTTACTTACTTTATTTAAGTGCCATGCAGAAAAAATTAAGGGATGTCCGTCTGTCGAAAGGACTGTCACAAGCAAAATTTTCTGAGTTGTCAGCAATGGAACAAACAACTTACTCTCGCAAAGAAAGAGGGAAATCGCCTATAACGGCTGAAGAATGGGAGCGCTTCTCGAACATACTTGATGTTTCTGTTAACGATATAAAATCTGTAGATTCGGAAAAAGAAACATCTCCCGAATTTCAACAGGGGCATTCATCCTCTGGTGGCATACAGGATGTACTTGTCAGGTATATAAATAAGCTTGAAACAGAAAACCTGATATACAAAAGAGAAAATCATGTGCTCAAGGTTTTGGTTGACAAACTATCCGACAAAAGCTAATCGAATTTTCATTTGCAAAGCCACACAAAAATTTTTGTGACATTAAAATTCTTACAAAGCATTCCCAAAATTTAATTTTTCGGCAATATTATTGTTGAAAAATGCTGTTTCAGCCTTATCAGCATTGAAAACACATATGGGGTTATTATTGCCATTGCGGATTATAAATTAGGAATATGATACGCCCGACCTCAAGTGATAAAAATGCCGATAAAAAAGTTGCTGTCTCAGAATTACATCAATATGTAGCTCCCAACGTTACAGCCTATAATTACTAAGCAATATCCCGTTACCTTCGGAGAATTTTATCTTGATATGATTGTATCGACCCTAAACTGATAATTGAAGTCTGTTATAAAAACAGCCACAAAACTATGCCGGGCTTTAAGGATTTTTAACCAGTTTCCCTATATTAGTAACAACAAAACCAAATCCCATGAAAAAACTCCTTTTCCTACTCTTTCCGGTGTTTGTTTTTTCCCAGACCTGTATTACCAATGTTACCATAATCGATGTGGTAAACCGGAAACTGATCCCTTCACAGACCGTAACCTTTGAGAATAACATTATTACGAAAATACAACCGGCTAAAACTGCCAAGTTTTCAAAAAATGCTGTAATTATTGAAGGAACAGGTAAATACCTTATGCCGGGAATGACCGATTCGCATGTGCATTTTTTCCAAAGCGGCGGACTGTATGCGAGACCTGATGCAATCGACCTTCGGAAGGAAATGCCCTACCAGCAGGAGAACCAATGGGTACATAACAACATGGAAGATTTCCTGAGGCGGTATGTAAGATCCGGGATTACAAATGTGATTGATGCAGGCGCCACCACAAGTTTTCTCAATCAGAAGAAAAATTTTGCTGATAAGGATTTTGCCCCAAACATCTATATGACAGGCCCATTACTGACTTCCTGGGAGCCAAAGGTATATGAAGGGCTGGGTGAAGAAGAACCTTTCAGTCTCGTCAAAACCGAAGAGGAAGGCCGTTTGATGGTGCAAAAACAATTGCCATTTAATCCTGATTTCATAAAGATCTGGTATATCATCGACGCTCAAAATGCGGAAAGCAGTGCCAGGCAGTTCCAACCGATTGCCAAAGCCATTATAGAGGAGGCGCACAAAAACAATCTAAAAGTTGCCGTACACGCTACGGAAAGGCTCACCGCACAACTGGCGGTAGAAAGCGGATGTGATTACCTCGTACACGGTGTTGAAGACGAGATCATCAATTCGGATTTTGTAAAATTACTCCGGGAAAGGAAGACGATCCTTTGCCCGACGCTGATAGTTGCCGATGGTTACCACAATACTTTCGCACAAAACGAAGTGTTCAACACATACGATTTTAAATATTCAAATCCGCGGCAGATTGGGTCTTTATCTGATTTAAAGCACCTTCCGGATACGCTTTCCATAAGCAGGTTTAAATCCTATTTCCGTTCCCCGGAAGCTGTAGCGTCACTGGCAAAAACCGACTCCATCCGTGGCGTAAACCTTAAGAAACTCGCTGATGGCGGCGTAATCATCGCTGCAGGCACTGATGCAGGTAACATCGGTACAATGCACGCCACCTCCTACTTAAAAGAACTGCTTGCGATGCAAAAAACCGGCATGGGTCAATGGCAGGTGCTTGAATCGGCAACAATCAATCCGATTAAAATTTTTAACCTGGAAAAAGTGGCCGGAAGTATCAGCGTCGGTAAAAGGGCTGACATGGTGCTGCTTGATGCCAATCCGATAGATGATCTTGAAAATCTTAAGAAAATCAACCTGGTCATCAATAAAGGGAAATTACATAGTCCCGATGATTTGATAAAAGACAGTCCGGCAGATCTTGTAAACCGACAGCTTAACGGTTATAATGCCCGCAATATTGAGGCTTTTCTGGAGCCCTACGCCGAAGATGTGGAACTTTACAGTTTTCCCGACAAATTAATAGGAAAAGGAAAAGCAGAAATGCGTAGAAACTATGCAGAAATGTTCGCGTCGACTCCGGAACTGCATTGTGAAGTCAGGAACCGTATCGTTCAGGGCAATATCATCATTGATATGGAGCATGTTTTTATCAGAAAAGGACAGGTTATTGACGGGCCGGTTATCTATCATATTGATAAGGGGAAAATCAGCAAAGTATATTTTATTGAATAACTGGCCTGGCTCCCTCCGTTAAATTTCTTCTATCTCATTCTAAATCCCTCAAAATCTTTATATTTGAAATCACTAAATTTTATGCTATGCTTTCAAGATCACTTCCGATATTATTAGCCACAGGATTATTGCTTGTTTCCTGCAAAAAAGACCTGATGCCACAGGACAGTTCTGACACCCCTAAGACCGCAACGGCGGCTACCCCTGCAAACGGACAGCCAACAACCTTACCACAACAGCCGCAAACCATACAGGCAAATCCGGCAGCGGCTCCCGCACAACCGGTAGCAGCCGGTATGAATCCTGCGCACGGGCAGCCGGGACATCGTTGTGACATCGCTGTGGGAGCGCCATTGAATTCTCCGAAAGGCGCTACAGCTACACCAACTCCTGCTGCGAAAGCTGCGGCTCCGGCGATGACGGTAACACAAACGCCGGTTAAAACCGCACCGGGCATGAATCCGCCGCACGGACAGCCGGGACACCGCTGTGATATTGGTGTAGGGGAGCCCCTAAGCTCAGCACCCAAGAAAAATGGTGCCGCGGAAGTCAAGGCGGTAACGCCAACACCTGCCGCCTCTGCAACACCGGCATTGTTAAATCCAGATGCAGCTCCGGTAAAAACAGAATAATGAAATCTTTTTATACGCTGGTGTTCCTATTGCTGCTTGCCGGTAAAAACTTTTATGCCCAAACCGCGTATACCGGAACCATTAAAGATAAGTCTTCGGGAGAGGTATTGGCTTATGTAAACATCGGTGTAGTGAACAAGAACAACGGGACCGTCTCAGACGGGAACGGGCATTTTACGATTACACTGACCGAGGCGATGTATACGGAGACAATTAAATTTTCAATGGTTGGTTATACGGCAAGAACCATGAAAGTTGCAGACTTCATTTCGGGTATAAAAGACAATCCGGTGGTGCTACTCGAGCCCAATGTGTCCAGCCTTAAAGAGGTGGTGGTGAAAAACAAAAAACTACAACCCGGGAAACTGGGTAATATTCCCGGGAAAAAACCGGAATCGGCGGGCTTTGAGAAGAATATTCTGGGTAATGAAATGGGGGTAACGATTAAGCTCAAAAGAAAGCCTACTTATATCAGATCTTTCCACGCCATTATAGATTACAACCGTTACCGCGAATTTAAATTCCGACTCAATTTTTATGACCTGAAGGACGGACTGCCGAACAACAGCCTTCTCGATGAAAACATCATCATCACCACCGAAATCAGGAAAGGGCAGTTGGATGTAGACCTCAGGGATTACAATATCTGGGCTGAAGGTGACTTCTTCGTTTCGATTGAGCTTATTGAAGAAATGGGCGAAGGCGGCCTGCATTTCCTTGCGGATTACAAGGGTACTCCCGTAATTACACGCGCAGCCAGCCAGGGTAAATGGAACACAAGAAACGACGGCCTGAGTTTCGGATTCTGGGTGACGGCTGCGTATTAAGTTCAATATTGCTCCGCCTGTTCGCTATCGCTCGAGTCGTGATTCGTGATTCAACGTTCGGGCTTAGGATCATGAATTGTGGCATTAAATGTCATTGAATACGCCACTGCGTTAGGGATCGCAGCGGAAATCCTTTTTGGATTCGCCTGGAGCCTGCGGAAGGCAAATCCAAAAAGATTGTAGCGAAGAGCGCGGGCCGCAGGCAACGCCCAAATAAAAAAAGCAGTACCTCGCGATACTGCTTTGTGTGGAGAATACCGGATTCGAACCGGTCACCTCTTGCCTGCCAGGCAAGCGCTCTAGCCAAATGAGCTAATCCCCCAAAACGTTTGGCAAATATACTATTTTAGTCAGGATTGCAAAATCATTTGTTGTTTTTTTGAAAAAAGTTTGGGCCTTTGCAGACCGGACGTTCGGCAGACTAAAGCGGACTGAGCTATTTATGTCACTACAACTTCCAATCTCTGATCTCCCAAACTACTAACTTATTTATGTAAATTTGCCGCAAATCACTTCACATGAGTAAAATCAGGATTACCAAGCAATTCAGTTTTGAAACCGGCCACGCACTGTATGGTTATGACGGCAAATGCAAGAATGTACATGGGCATAGTTACAAACTTTCGGTTACGGTAATTGGCACGCCGATTTCGGATACTTCAAACGTGAAATACGGCATGGTGATTGATTTCACGGACCTGAAACACATCGTAAAGGAAGAAATTGTGGATCAGTTTGACCACGCGACCGTCTTTAATCAGAACACGCCGCATATTGAACTTGCGAATGAGCTGAAGGAGCGCGGTCATCATGTCATTCTTGTCGATTATCAACCTACAAGTGAAAATATGGTGATTGATTTTTCTGAAAAAATTAAGAGCAGGCTGCCCGACGGTATTGAATTGTTTTCTTTGAAATTGCAGGAAACGGATACTTCTTTTGCGGAGTGGTATGCTTCGGATAATAGCTAAAAACAGAAAATCCAAATCCCAACATGTCATTGGAATTTGGATTTTTATTTATTTGAACCTTTTTACTGCTTCACGATAAGGAACTCGCTTCGGCGGTTCTGGGCGTGTTGCTCTTCAGTACAGTTTTCCTTACAATCTACTTTAGGTTCGCTTTCGCCATAACCTTTACCTGAAATGCGTTCTTTCTTCACGCCTTTTGACAGGATATATTGTACAGTCGATTTTGCCCTGCGGTCAGACAATGCGAGGTTGTATTGGTCGGAACCACGGTTGTCGGTGTGTGATTTGACCATGATAACCATTTCAGGATACTTGTTCATCACCTGAACCAGTTTGTCTAACTCATAAGCCCCTTCTTTGGTGATATTGCTTTTGTTGTATTCAAAAAAGATGTCGTTCAGTACCACTTTCTCT
>CALRKC020000073.1:0-8941 GCA_943367895.1 Erythrobacter sanguineus
CACCCAAAAGGCCACCGGGGTTGCCCCTTAAGTCGAGGACGATGCGCTGTGCGCCTTCTCGTTTCAGCTGCTCCAAAGCTTCTTTTGTTTCTGAAGACGCCTTGCGGTTAAACTGTGACAGTACAATATAACCGGTCTTATCGTCAATTTTTCCATAGTAAGGAACGGCTTTGACGTCTACTTCATCCAACACCAGCTGTGTTGAATTGATCTTGCCCTGACGCTTGTATTTGATGTCAAATTTGGCATTTTTTCCGCCTTTCAGCAATTGTGAGGCATCTTCTTTATAATCTGAAAGCTTGATGTCGCCAATCTGTATAATCTCGTCGCCTGCCTTAAGTCCTGCCTTATCTGCAGGATATCCCTTGTATGGTTCCTTAATAACCACCAGTCCGTTTTTACGGGTAATAATCGCCCCAATTCCGGTATATTCCCCGGTATTGTTGATCTTGAATTTTATAACGTCCTGTTCGTTGAAGTAATTCGTATACGGATCAAGGTCGGCGAGCATCGATTTAATCGCCTTATCCATCATTTCGCCGGGGTTGGTTTCATCAACATAATTCATGTTGACGGTTTTGTAGACTTCAGTGAAGATTTCGATTTGTTTCGCAATTTCAAAGAAATCATCTTTGAAGCTGGCTCCCACGTAAAACAGTCCTGCTGCTACAGCTGTGAGAACATATTTTTTCTTAAAAACGGTACGCATATTCTAAATGTATTAATGATCCCCGGTCTGGAAAACAAGGCAACTAAAATAGTAATAAAACAACAGAATCAACAGATAATCACCATTAATTTAGCACTTACATAACGGAAAAAGTCCGGTATTTATTACGATGCGCCAAAAAGGATCTACGGGAAAGGCAACTCTTTAACCTGGTTGACAAATTTTTCGAAAAGTAAAATCGTTTTGGTATTGATTTCATGATAATCCAAACGGTCTTTGGTTTGATAAAAAAGCATAAAGGCATAAGGCTTGTCGAGATTTTCAACCAGTATGGACTTATTCAAGCGGTAGGTTTCGCGCAGTACACGCTTGTAATAATTGCGGTCGACCGCTTTCTTAAAGTACTTTTTACTGACCGACACGCCGACGCTCATTTTTTCAACCGAATCGACCATCGGTACATACACCAGGCGCAACGGATATTTCGAAACCGACTTCCCTTCCGCGAAAAGAAGGTCTATCGTTTTCCGGCTTTTGAGTTTCTCGCTTTTGGGATATGTGAATGGCATAATGCGTTTTTACGCGCCAAAGTTACAAAACATGCCGTTGCAGTTTCTGAAATTTGAGTACTTTTAGCCAAATGTTTATAACCAACCCATAACAAATGAATCAGAAGTTACGATGGCTGTTTGTTGGACTTTTCCTGTCTTCATTGACTTATGCACAGGAAACCAAAAAGCACCCTATGGATATCGGCCTGCACTACGGTTTCGGTGATGAGATCAAAAACACAGACTACACTTACACCAACCGTTATATCAAACCCCAGCTGTACTGGCAACTAAAAAAAGGAAAACATTTTACGTATCAGATCCTGCTGCAGCCTGAAATTAATTTCGCTACCCACCAGTTAATCAACCTCTATTTTGTGACACCCGATGAGCCGGATTATGAACAGAAACGCGCAGAATACACCAAACTCAAGGACATTCACGAATACGTACTGAATGTGGGTTTCCTGCTGCGTAAACCCCTCACTAAAGATTTCAGTATTTATATTCTGGGAAGCGTCGGACCCATGTATACCGACACCGAAACCGAAAGGCTTTCCAAAGGTTTTGCGTTTTCAGACGTATTGTCGCTCGGATTTTCATACCGTCTAAAAAACACCACTTTCGACCTGAGGCCGAACCTACGGCATACTTCTAATGCCGGTCTTCAGAATTCCAACGCGGGCTTCAACACCGCCAATATCGAATTTGGTTTTTCGATGCCGCTTTAATCGACATACACATTGTACACAATTTTTACATCTTCGAAATTGATGTAAAACTGCTTGCGGTTGCCCTGACCTTTCCGGGTAATAATCAGTATCGTGCAGGCCCTCCCGTCAATCAGCATGCAGTTTAACGGAATGGTTTCATCATCACCGCTGATGATTTTTTCGCCGTAATCCATAATTTTATACACCTGGATTTCTTTGGACCCGATAACAATCCTGTCTTTTTTACCGTCGAGTGTGATAATGACGGTTGATTCTTCAGGTTCAGTCCATTTTCCCCAGCTTCCATCCTCGTTTCTTTCAACAAGACTGAAGCTGCTTGCCTTAAAACGATAGGTTTGGGCCGATATGGTTTGGGCTGATAAAAGCAAGAACAGACAGACAGCCAAAGATTTCATTATTTTCATTTTCCTCATTTTTTTCAGCCGTAAAACTACAAATTCCGTTTTATATTCATGAAATTATAAAGTCTTTTTAGCAGTAATCCGAAAACGGAAAAACAGGAAAATTGTTGTAATTGTTATCAGGGCACCCCTTGCGGGCCGGGCTATCCGTTTCAATTTTTTTTGCACCGCTTTCCGTGTTCAAAACCCCGAAAGACCTGCAAAAAAGGATTTCCACTGCACACGAGCGTAGCGACTGCCGAAGGAATCCCTGGTGCGTATACCGCGTTCGCTGACGACTGCCGACATTCAACACCGGCGGAGCGGGCAGATACTGTTACAAATCGGGAAGTGACACTATTTTACGGTCGCCATACCTCGTAGCCTGATGTCTTCCGAAGAAGCGGCAACCAAAATTTCAAAAGCACCCGCGTCATAACCGAAAGCATTGTCCTCCGTTTTGAAATAAGAAAAAGAGTCCTTGTTTAACTTTATTGCAACCGTTTTACTTTCTCCTTTCTTCAGGAACACTTTCGTAAAACCTTTTAGCTCCTTCAAAGGCCTTTCCACTTTTGGATTTTTCTCGCTGACGTATAGCTGCGCCACTTCCGCGCCATCATATTTCCCGGAATTTTTGACGGTAAATGTCACCGTAATGTCGGTTCCCGAACCTGAAATCTTTAAATTGGAATAATCGAATTTCGTATAAGAAAGCCCAAATCCAAACGGGAATTGCGGCTTTACAGTTGATTTGTCATAGAAGCGGTATCCGACGCTGAGGCCTTCCTGGTAAAATACCCTTTTGTCTTTGTCCGCGTCATAGTAGTTTTTGTAAGTCGGGTTGTCTTCCCATTTCTTTTCAAAACTAACCGGCAGTTTCCCCGAAGGATTCGTTTTCCCGAACAGGATTTCGGCAATGGCCGTTCCGCCTTCCTGACCCGGGAACCAGGCGTGCAACAGCCCTTTCACATTCGGGAGCCAGTTTTGCATATCAACATTACCACCGGCATTGAGCACCACAATGGTATTCGGGTTGGCTTTGGCTACAAGATTAATCAGTTCGGCCTGATACGGCGGCAATTCGAAAGTACGGTCAAAGCCTTCACCTTCCGAAGTATGGTCAAAACCGACGGAAACAATAGCAATATCGGACGCTGCCGCGGCTTTTTCTGCGGCACTGAAATCAATCGCCTCATGGAATACCGCAAACGAAATCTGTGCATCACCCGCATTTTCGTAAAATTCCAATACCACGTTGTATTCCTTTCCGGCTTCCAACGGCATTTCGGCAACCCTTAACGTGGCCGCATGGTCTGCCCACATGTCGATCACTTTTTTGCCGTCTACAAATAAATTGAAACCGTCGTCACCGCGAACACCTAGTTTGTAAACCGCAGTTTTATCGGGACGGATGACACCGGTGTAGCGTGCTGAAAAATGGTCCGCGGGAATGTTTTCATCTTTGGTATCATCCTTCCAGTTGTGATTGACTTCCAGTTCATGCCGCTGAAGGAACGGCGCACCGCTGAGTTTTTGGTTGGAGAAATATTCCGCCTTCAGGCCTTTGGTTTTTGAACCTGATGCAATGTATAAAGGCGATTTGCTGATGTAGTCTTCCATCGGCGGGACTGCCCCGGGAGCATAATTCACTTTCATTGACGGGTCATAGTCGGTAATGCCCTTCAGCACGGAGACAAAATCAAAGGGACTTGTCTGCGAACTGCCTCCGCCAGCAATGTTCCTTTCTGCATTCGGGCCAATCACCGCGATGCTTTTCAGTTTCTTTGTGATGGGTAATATGTTTTTATCATTTTTCAACAATACGATGCCACTTCTTGCGATTTCCAGCGCTGTTTTTTCATTTTCGGGATTGGATTTCGTTTCCAATGCGATGTATGGTTTGTCATAAAAACCAAATCGGAAGATGATGCGTAAAATACGCCTTACCTTGTCGTTGATCACCCCCTCAGAAACGGTACCGTTTTTGATTGCAGGCAAAAGTGTTTCCTTGTTCATAAAGGCAGCCGACGGCATCTCAAGGTCGAGTCCGCCATTGGCCGCGGCCACACCGTCATAAGTAGCGACCCAGTCTGACATCAGGATGCCGTCAAATTTCCATTCGGTTTTTAAAATATCATTGTTTAAATGGTTGTTTTGCGTGGCATGCAGGCCGTTTACTAAATTATAACTGTTCATCACCGCCCCCACTTTACCTTCCTGAACGGCCATTTTGAAGGCCGGCAGGTAGATTTCACGTAAGGTTCGTTCATCCATGTCTGAACTTACATTATTGCGGTCCCATTCCTGATTGTTGGCCGCAAAATGTTTTACGGTAGCGACTACTTTTTGGCTTTGTACCCCCTGGATATAAGCGGAAGCCATTTTACCTGACAGGAAAGGATCCTCACCCAAATATTCGAAATTCCGGCCATTCATCGGGGCGCGGTAGATATTGACACCGGGAGCCAGAAGGATGTGAACACCGCGTTCGCGCGCATCTTTTCCCAACGCTTCCCCGTATTCAAAAGCGGCTTGGGTATCCCAGCTCGCTGCAGCAAGTACGGAGGCAGGGTATGCCGTGGTCGGTCCATAATTCCGGGTGCCGACTGGGCCGTCTGTCATCTTGATTTCGGGCAGGCCGAACCGTTCGATTCCACGGATGTAGAAATCCTTGTAGCCACCGATGTAGTCGATTTTTTCTTCCAACGTCATTTTGGAAAGTAAATCTTCCGCGCGTTCATCAGCGGGAGCCTTCGGGTCTTTGTAGATTTGGGCAAAAAGAAAGGCCGGGGCCAGCAACAAGAGTGGTAAAATACGCATAAGGTTTTGTCAATGGTTACAGCTAATAAAATTAAGTATTTAAGTTTTTTGATTTTTATTAATTTGCTATTGATGGGGTTTTGATGAAGTGAGCAACAGGTTAAAATCCCATAAAATTTTATTGAAATTCTGAAAAAGTAATTGAACCCCAATGAACTAACTTTGAAATATAAAACAAAAGCACTATTCGCGGGTTGAAGAAACAACTGCCGGAAAAGCGAATAATTATATATATTTAATGCGTTGGCATTAAAGAAAAAACTCCCGATGCGCACCGGGAGTTTTTTTATTTTAATTATGAATTGCGAAGTGGGAGAAATTTTCATTAGAGCCTATCATTTGAAAGCCCTGAAGTCCGTAATTCATAATTTTTATTTTACCTCAAAAATGTTGTTTTCCTTTTTCACGTCGGCCATAAAACCGGCGGGATCGATTTCGATTTTCTTAATGCTGTTTTTTGCTGCCGGAATTTCAAATTCATAAGTTGGATACGCCCATGCCCAATCGGGAAGTGTGGTCCTTTTTACCAACGGCATTTCGTTTTCTTTCGAAAAACTCATCATGCGTAGCGGAATGTAAAAATTCTCGGTTCTTCCATCGGCATAAGTGACGGTTAGGTCAATAGGCATTGGCATACGCCCGATTCTTTCCAAAGAGACCGCTGTAGCGCCATTTACGTCTTTTACATCTTTGATGCCATAGTCGATGGTGTTCGTGGTTTCCGTCCAATCGACAAGGTACCAATCAAGATTCGCTCCGGAAACCCTTTCGGCGGTGCGCTTGATATCATTTGGTGTCGGGTGTTTGAACTTAAAGTCTTCATAAAACTTCCTGAGTGTTTTCTCCAGATTTTTCTTTCCGATCAGGTAGCGAAGTTGCGCAAGGAAGACCTCCCCCTTGCTGTAAGATGTAATGCTGTAAACACGGTTTTCATCAAATCGGTCAGCATGCGTAGACTGGGGCAGTTCCTTGCCTGAGTTTGCCATGCTGATGTAGCTGTTGTAAGCTCCGGCATAAGGATTCTCGAGCGGTTTCATCGAAATGCTGTTCAACGCACTGTCTTCAATAAACGACGTAAAACCCTCGTCCATCCAGCCGTGTTTGCTTTCGTTTGAAGCCAGGATGTGCTGGAACCAGGAATGGCCCATTTCGTGTGTGGTCACGCCCAGCAGTCCGTCAAATTTGCCTTCTCCGACAATCAGGGTGCACATGGCATATTCCATTCCGCCGTCGCCACCCTGAATTACTGAATATTGTTTGTAAGGATATGGCCCGACAAACTGGTTGAAAAACTGCATGATCCTGACCGTTTCGGGCTGTAGCCTTTTCCAGTTCTCAATGATTTTCGGGTTGTTCTTGTATAGGAAATGGATGGTCGCTCCACCGGGAACCTGCGCGGTGTCGTGTAAATATTCCTTGTCGGCAGCCCAGGTGAAATCGTGTACCATAGGAGCCTTGAAATGCCAGGTGAGTGTTGGTGTGTCCGGACGTTTCACCGACTTGCCCTTTTCCTCATAACCATAGCCGATTTCGTTTGGATTTTGAAGGTAACCGGTCCCACCAAGGATGTAGTTTTTGTCTATCGTAATTTTTACATCAAAATTACCCCATACTCCGTGGAATTCACGGCCGATGTAAGGATCGGCATGCCAGCCCTCGAAGTCGAATTCCGCTATTTTAGGATACCATTGGGCCATCGATAATTCGACGCCTTCGGCATTATTTCTTCCGGAGCGGCGGATTTGTACGGGAACCTGTCCGTTAAAATCCAGGGTGAAGGTTGTTTTTTTGTGGGGTAAAATCGGTTTTGCCAAAGTCACTTCGAGAATGGTCCCGACTGTTTTGGTTTCGGCAGATTTGCCATCCTGTTTGAAGTTGGAAACAATCAAAAATCCGATTTCACCCGGCTTCAGGTTTTTGATGCGGCTTTCTTTTATTTCGTTGCCGTCGACCTTGGTTTTGGTTACCATCCGGCCATCCGGATCCTTAATGCTCTGGATCCTTGCATCCATTTCACTTCCGGGCTGAAACGCATTCGGATAGAGATGAAAAAACACCCTTTTCAGCGTGTCGGGCGAATTGTTCACATAGACGAGTTTCTGCGTTCCTTTGTAATTGTAATTGGAGACATCCATAAACACATCCATCTTGTAATCGACGTGCTGTTGCCAGTAGCCGGGGTTTTTCTGCGCGTATGTTTCGGCGAAAGCCAAAAAAAGCAGACAAAAAATGGAAAATCTTTTCATAAGCATATGATAAATGAATAAGCCTGCCAATATATAAAAATATTCGCAGGCTTCCTCATGGTTACACTAAGTGCTGGTTAGCCATTCAGCTTTTTTGTTTTCCCTTTTGACATTTTCTCTGCCATCATCAGCGCATTGTAAGCGTTGATGATATGCCCGGATTTTGATAAGGATGAAAACGGTTTTTTATTAGAATCGTCACCGCCAACATTAACCTGCTGGTCAATTGCGGTGCCGGAATCCATGATAATGTGTTTAACCTGTTTTGCAGTAAGGTTTGGGTAATAAGACCTGATCAGTGCAGCCACTCCGGCAGCATTCGGGGCAGCCATTGAGGTTCCCTGCTCGTACTTGAAACCGTTGTTTGGCACGGTCGCATAAATCTGCACGCCCGGAGCGAAAACATCTACGTTTTCTTTTCCGTAGTTTGAGAAATCAGCAACGAGTTTTTCGCCATAAGTTACATCCAATGCACCAATCGTCAGGACATTGTCCGCGAATTCCTTTTTATTGTCTTTGGAATCATTAGGAAAATTTGGCTCTACATCAATGTCTTCAGCGTCATTGCCGGCCGCGTGCACAATCAGCACATCTTTTTTCTCGGCGTATTTAATTGCGTCATAAACCCATTCGCTGTGCGGCGAGAAGCTTTTGCCAAAACTTCCGTTGATGACTTTGGCGCCATTATCAACGGCATAACGAATGGCAAGCGCGATGTCCTTGTCGTATTCATCCCCGTTAGGGACAGCCCTTACCGCCATGATTTGTACATTACTGGCAATACCATCACCACCGATGCCATTCCCTCGTTGTTGTGCAATAATTCCGGCAACATGGGTACCGTGTAGCGCCTCTTTTTTGTCCGGACCGTAAACAATATTGTTTCCATAAGATTTGTCGTTGATATCGTCAGGGTTGTCACCGACGATTTTTCGGCCGTCAAACTCGGTGTTCAGATTGTAATCCAATTGCCCGTAAATGTAGTCACGGTATTCTGTCAGTTCACTAATAAAGCCCGGGCCTGCCTGAGCCGCCATGCTAAGCATAATGCGCAGGCTTCTGTTCAGTTTTGGGTCAGTCGTTTGAATTTCTTTCAGATCGGCAACAGTGTAATTTTCTTTCTTAAGATATTCGCTCACTGTTTTATGTGCGCCGTCGAGCATATCGACCGTCGGCTTTTGCGCTTTTACATCCTTAAGTTTCTTATCCAGTTCGGCTTTCGCATCTTTGTAGGTTTGAGACCCATCATCGCCTTTCTGTACGATTCTGGTCATTTCAAGGCGTTCGTTTACCGCATCGCCAAGGAAATTCCACCCGTGAATATCGTCGATGTAGCCGTTCTTGTCGTCGTCGATGCCGTTTCCGGCGATTTCTTTTGGATTCGTCCAGACAACATTCTTAAGATCGTCGTGCTCAATATCCACACCTGAGTCTACAACACCAACAATTACGGTTTTGCCTTTTTTATTTTTCAGGAGTTCTGCATAAGCTTTGTCAACGCTCATTCCCGGAACACTGTCCTTTACCAGGTCAAGGTGAC
>CALRKC020000074.1:0-8938 GCA_943367895.1 Erythrobacter sanguineus
ACGAGAGAGGCCGCGAGTAGCAGCAAATAAATACGGGGCCTGTTGCCTATGAGTTTATATGCCCCGAAAACAATAACTGAAAAGAAGAATCCAAAGTGGATGAATGGGGTCACCAGCAACCCAATAAGGTGTCTTTTTTGCTTCAGAACCAAATATCGGTAACTATAATACACAAACATTTGTGCCGCAATCCAGAAACGGAAAGAATTGATTTCCCATGGCCCAATAATGAAGGCAAATGTAAAAACCGTCAGTATCAGGTTTCGGTTCAGTTTTTCGCCGGAATATTCTATCAGTGTCCAGATATTTCTTGAGAAATAAAACCCGAAAAGCAATCCAAGTATCCCATAAAAAACGCTTGGGCTATCAGTGAAACGGCTCACGACAAACTTCAGCAATGGCATGAAAACGTCGACATACTTTACGTCATCACTGTAAAGCCTTGTCATAAACTGGTCAAAAGTAAGATTACTTTCCCCTACCCACTCCAAAAAGTTTTCACGGTGGCGGAACGAGTCCATCGTATTACGCACGGGAAAGAAGGTAAATCCATAAAATCCGCAAAAAAGAAAAATTATATTTTTCGAATACCTGGAAAGGTAATTACGGATAGAAAAGACCAATGAAAAGAATGGGTTGACCAAAAACAGGACCAGTAACCATAACGAATCATCCTTCTGTGTATTTTCTGTGGTTTGTGCCATCGGCGGTTTTAAAATTGGATTTCGTTTACGTCCTCAACCTCTTTTATATGCTTTGTCGGATTGACTATAGACCACCAATCCATTAGCTTTTGCTTTTCGAGCAGCTTGTGCAGCCAGTAAAATTTGCTGGAAGGGTTACCGATTAGTAATGCAGCGGACCAGAAGCTGAAAATAATGCTGTTCTTAAGATTTATCAGGAACAGTTCGGCAGGAACAGTACTCCTGTTAAGCACGATACGGTCCATTTTTTCAAATTTTTCGATTTGGAAAGCGTGGGTGTTCGGGTGCAGCTTGATGTAAATCTTTTTATCGGGATATTTATCCAAAATTGCCTGCAATACCTGGAGCTCAAAGTCATAAACCTTAAATTCAACGTACCACTGATTGATGTAAAATAGTACGCCTTCTGTTTCCGACATCTCTTTGCTGATATCGAAATTGAATATTTCAGACGCTTTTTTTGTCTCCTTTTCAGAGGTATACAATGAAATCGGCACCACTTTCTTCCGCGTTACGTTGTCATAACTTTCCGGATGATTGATCCATACCTCATCTGTCTGTTTTAGGAAACCATTCTTATTGCTGACAAAATAAAGCCTGTTGACTTTTAGCTTTTGTGTTTTGAAAAAACGATAGTTCTTAATCGTTGCCCTCAGCCTTGACGGTATCGCCGACCTCGAGATTGTGATATACGGACGGGTACCTTCGGGCGCAATGCAAATCGTTGTGCCTTTTGGCGAAAGTTTATTAATCAGATACTGATTTACCGGTGCCTGCTCCAAAAATAAGATCAGTTTCTCATATGGTTTTGACAACACATAATCCAGTGTTTCCTTTATTTTCGGATTGTAAACCTTGCTCAGTATGTCCACCTCAACGATGACCACCTCGACCCCTAAGGCCGCAAAGTTCAATTGGTTCTTAAATCGGTTCGCCTTGACATTGACATGCAGTAAAACGGTGACGTTGTACTGACTTTTATCAGCATACATTTGCTCGATAAGGCTTGTAATGACCAAAACATGGTATTCCGTATTTATGGCAAAAAGAATATTTTTCATTTAATTCCTGCTTAATATTTGTGCTGCTTTTGTGAGGTCCGTCAGAAAAAATGGCGTGTCTTTCAGACTGTGGTGATGGTAACCGATGAAGTGAATATTGTTGAATTCAGCCGCTTCAAGGTCATTCACCGCATCTCCGATTAATACAATTTCATCTTTGGAGAACGCACTTGTGCTGATAATATCGGCCACCAATTGTTTTTTTGGCGTGGGTGACCCTGAAATGATTTTGAAATACTTCGCAATCCCAAGCGTCTGGCAAAGATAGTTTAATTCTTTTCCATCGGAGCCTGAAGCAATAGAATGCACATATTTATCGGCAATGCTGTTCATTAACTCAATCCACTCCGGATTCAGCAGGTTTACGTTCACCAACGCTTCTTTCATGATCACCGAAAAATTGTCGGCCAGCCTCATTACCTCTTCTTCAGTAATCGGCTGGTTCAAAATGTTTTCATAAAAATATCGGATCTTAACATAGCGTGACAGGCCGCCGTTCTTAAGATGAAATTGCACCAGTTGCTCAACCTGATCTTCGGGATGTGTTTCAAAAATTTTCCTGAAACCGTATTCCCGCACCGCGTCCGACAGCAAAATGACACCGTCAAAATCCCAGATAATCTCTTTTATATTATTCATCTTTCAGTCTTTCCAGCACTTTTTCGAGGTCCTCAGGATGATCAACAGGTACAGAATCGTTAGACAATTCGAGCATCCTGACTTCATATCCCATTTCTAAAAACCTCAGGATTTCGATGTCTTCCATTTCTTCCAGCGGTGTTTTTTCCTTTATGGAGGCAAATTCAGCGAGGGCTTTCTTTGGGAAAGCATAAATGCAAACCTGTCTCCAGGATTTCATGAAAGTGTGGTTCTTATTCCCCGGAATTGGGCTTCGGGACATGTACAACATGCGCCCGTCCGGACGGAAGACTACTTTCGGGACAGAGCTGCTTCGGTATTGTTCGTCGGTATCAATTGCACAATAACCATTGATGACTTCGCCATTGCATTCCTCCAGTTTTGAAATAATGGTAGTGATGTCCTCAGGGTTAAAAACCGGTTCGTCGCCCTGTACGTTAATATAATAATCGGCATCAATCTGCAAGGCAGCCTCGGCAATCCTGTCGGTACCGGTAAGGCAATTGTCTGATGTCAGTATGGCCTGCATGCCGTGTTGCTTACAATGATCAACGATGCGGCTGTCTTCTGTGGCAACGTAAATTTTTTCTTTCGGGAACGCTTTGGCACATTGTTCAAAAACACGTAAAATCATGCTTTTGCCTTTGATATCCGTAAGTGGTTTTCCGGGAAAACGCGTTGATTTATAACGCGCGGGTATGATTAAAACAATTTCCATAATTTAGGTAAGGTGTGCGTAAACAGAATCGGTTCCCAATCCCTTATAACGCGTTGGCGTTAACGAGTGAAGTTTCATTCCGTGTTCTGCCGCAGCTTTAAATAACGCTTCATTCTCAACGAAAAGTTCCTGTTCTTTCGTACCGATCTTATCGTCGCTGTAACCATCATATCCTGTAAAATACAGCTGCTCTACGCCCAGTTCAATGGCTGTCTGGAGTGCGAGTACGGTATGTGAATCGGTAACAATATTGGTAAACACTGTTTCAAGCTCGAAACTGTGGTTGCGGATTTTTTCCGGAATAAACGTTCCCATTTTCCGCGGAAACGGCGGAAGTATACAGCTTCCTTTAAAATTTTCGATTTTATCAAATACGGCAGAAAGCCTGAAACCTTCATTTCCAACAAGACTGAAATATTGGTCTTTATCCGTATCGACAAAATAACCGGCGTTTTTGGAACTGGCAAAAATGAGGCACAGGTCGTCTGTACTTTCAATGAAATTATGCAGTGCGGGACGGTGCTTCAAAGACGAAGGTCCGCCTCCGATTACCAGTGCTTTTTTGTATTTCTTATCTGATTTGAATTTTGGCAGATGCTCATTATCCTGCTTTTTCTCTTTCTGATTGTGGAGCGCACGGATGATGCTGTTAAAGGAGTAGTACCGTTTGCTTACCCATTCCATGACATCTTTCTGCGGAAGCGAATTTGCTCCTGAAACCATGTATGGCAGGTTTGTACCCCATTCGTGTTCTCGCTGCAGTTGCTCGAAAGCATCGGTCACCTGACTTAAAGCATTAAAATCCACTTCCAGATTTTCCCTGGCGTTAAGCGCTGTAAGCAATAACTCTGTTTTAAGGTTACCGGCACCGCGCCCCATTCCGGTGATGGTTGAGTCGACAATATCTGCCCCACATTCAATTGCGGTAAGTGTATTAATTAATCCCAGTTCCAGATTGTTGTGTCCGTGAAAACCGATTGGAACATCTACTTTTTCCTTAACGAGGTTATAAGTATTGCGAACATCATCAGGAAAGACACCACCATAGGAGTCAACCATATAGAAAATATCTGCGAGTCCCTGAACGTCTTTCAATTGGGCAAGGAAATCACCATGATCGCTCCAGTTTGACATGTACATGACGTTGAAGCCCACTTCAAATCCCATTTTCTTTACTTCCTCAGCAAGGCCAAGCGCGCGTTTGAAATTTTTAGGGTCAATCGCCATCCTGACCATTGTGATAATCCCGACGCAAGGTTGCAACAGTGCTGCTGCCTGCTCTTTCAACACGTCCTTTTCATCAAGGATGATTACGAGTTTTTTATTCGACAATTTTTTTACGTTGTCCAGGACATAATCGGGGCAGTAAAAAAACTCCCCCAGATAATTTTTCATCGGTTTTGACCTGTATCCTATTTCAAGGTACTCTACAGGCAGGTGGTTAAACGATGTAAAATACCGGTTTACGATTTCGGTACTGAAATCCCAATTGGTATAATATCCACCGTCTCTTAAAGTACAATCTAATATTTTTGCCATAATTCTTATTGCTACATTCCTTTACGGGGAATCGTTAATTTTTTGTTTTTCCTTAATCCCAAAATTGATTTATAGGCAGCGAGTTTTAGCCTGTAAAGCAACGGGCTGCCCAAAACTTTAAGGTGCCTGTGCCCAAGCCCGAGTTTTTTCCCCATAAAAGTAATCGGGAACGGGTTGAATTCATTCGGGCGCATGAATTTCTCAGCACCGGATAAATAATAGCCATACTTTATTGCATCGAGTTTGGATTTTGGTTCGAGATCCTGTTCCAACAGCGCAATGGTCTCATCAATATTTACAGGCTTGTAGCCAATATCAAGGTGATAGTACCAGCACGCAGCCAGTATAATGGAGGGCTTTTGCCAATAAGCGGCCTCTGCTCCTACAGTAGAGCCAAATGCCAACGTCACATCTGAATAATCGATCAATGCATAGGTACTGATTCTCGATTTCGGATCGATGACAGTGACATTATTATACTGTCCCTGGAAATCCTGCAATCTTGAAACATAGGAATATTTTACTGCCTTCAGGTTTGGGTGTACCCTGATGTAAAAATGGTAACCTTCCCTGTTTCCCATCCTGCTTAATATGGCCTTGATACCTTCTTCCTGTGTAGGAAATACAGCCAGTCTGTCAAAAATATCACCGATCGCAGCAAATTCATCTTCGGATGAAATGAAAATGCCTATATTTTTTTTGGAAGTATCCCAATTATCGGGCAGCAATTCCTTGTCCTGTCCGGCTACATAATTTCTTTTTTCTGAATCGGCGATACCATTTTTTCGCTTCTCATAAAAGGCACTTCCAAACTTTATCCGATCCTCGAGCGGCTCCGGTGCATTCTCCCATACCTTTAATATCCTTTCGTGGTTGAAGTCAATATCGTGTGGCAGGCAATTGAAAAACTCGTTTATAAAGTACTCCTCATCATTTTTCCTCGCAAATTCCAAAGACACGAATGGGATATCCCTCGTCTTACAAATGTCATAAAGTGGCCTGGTATCAGCGGTGCGGCCATTGAAAAAATAACAGCTTCCTATTTTCTTTTGTTCAATGAGATCCAAAACCACATCGGTAAGCATGACCTGACTCGCGAGCATTTTGTCGAAATAATCGCGGAATTCAGAGTCCATTATTGGTTCGAGATTCCGCGTTGCCGAAATATAGGTCGAAAAAGCACCATACCCGATCTGTACATCTTTGTACCGCAGTTTTTTGATATCCTGCACCGAATTATAGTCAAATACCGGTTTTTCAGTTTGTTTGCTGTAGTCGGAGATTTTCAATACCTCAATTTTGCCTTTGTATTGGCTTAGGGCGGTATGGTTATTAAACTGGCATAAGGTACATTTTGCCGGATCGCCTTCCCTGTTCGTATGGCAGGGTTTCAATACGCCGTCACAACTTAAGAAATAGATTTTCCCTTCACCATTATTTTGGGCGATGACACGTTCAAGCTGTTCAATCACCACGCCAAAATGCACGGGATTTAATTGCCATGCAAAATAAAACAATATGTTTTTCGGACTATCAGGCATAAGATTTTGAATTTGGGAGCCAAGGCATTGGATATACTTTCTGGCTGTAAACTATGATAATTAACGCTTTGAGAAAACTTCCGATTAAAAGCGAATAGGCTGCTCCCATGGTACCAAACCAATTTACAAGAGGTATCACGCTCGCTGCCTGTACTATCGCTATGGTCATCGTAAATATTCCCAAAAATTTGGTCTTTTTGCTGTAAAAAACAAACATTGATACAATGTTGTATATGAAGCCAAAAAAAATACTTACGAAAAAGAACGGGATATAAATTATGGCATCCCTATAAGAAGAATCGAAACAAACTCTTATAAATAAGGCAAGCAAAACGTATGATACTACCAGGAGCACCCCAAAAATCACGGTGGCCAGGTAACAGGTTTTGACGATTTTCTTTTTTATGCCGAGGTCTTTTTCCTTTTCATCCTCTCCGATTTTAAGCTGCTTATAAACGTATGGTGTAAAGGCGGCCGAAAAAGAGTTTACAAAAAGCGTCACGGCGTTGGCGATATTGGAACCAAAAGAATAAATACCGGTTGCATTGATTCCCTGCTTTTTGGTAATGACCAGCCTATCGAAACCACTGCGAATCCAGGTTGAGAGTTTATGCGGCAACAATGGGATACCAAACTTCAGTGCATCCCTGACGAGTGCCTTATCATAGGTAAATTTAAGCAGGTCCTTTTTAGCGAATGCGATTGCGGCAACCACAAAAAGTATTGCATTGCTTAAGAACAAAGCGTAAACACGTCCTTCCCATGACATCAGAAACACGGTGATAAAGACAAGACTTAACACTGCCGAGGACAAAGAGGTCATCAGCTGAAAACGACTGTACTGCCTTACTTTTTCTTCCATTCGTAAATAAATCACAAACAAATCCGTGAATGCAGAGAAGAACATCATCAGGGTTCCGAGCAACTGGAATTCGAGGCCGATAACAAAAAAGCTTTTGATATACCCGCTGGTGAGTAAAATTACTATACTTGAAATAAGCATAATAATTAAATTAATGGCGACAAGGTTGGTCAGTAATTTGGCCCTGTTCTTCATATCGGTACGATAATAATCGACTGAGAAATAAGACTGCGTTCCCAGGCCAATAAAAGCGCCCATCATATTGGTGTAAACCATATAGTTACTGGCGATACCAAATTCGGCCGGTTTGAGGTATAAAGCGATAATGGGCATGATCAGAAACGGAACTGCCTTACTCAGGCCATCCGTCAGCGCATACACCATCATTCGTTTTACAACGGGTTGTGACAGTCCTTTTTTTATTTTACCGATCATACTTGCTTAGGAAAGGATTAATCCTGAATAAAATCAAGGCTGAAGGCAACGCCCCTTTCTACATCGCGGTTTACTTTCCTGCCCAGTATTTCACTGTAATGTTTCGGGTGTAATCCGTATCCGGGCCTGATTGAACGGACGTTTTCGGGCGTAATCACCTCGCCGGACTTCATATCGTTTACAACGTATAACGATCTTGAAAATTCCCTTCCACTTTTTTGTTTGTCAGTAAGCGTGTAATCTATCGCACCAATCGCAGATTCGGCTTCCCTGACTGCTTTTACCATCGCTGTGAATTCGGCCTCATCCATAGAGAAAGAAGCATCAGGCCCTCCAATCGAGTGGTCCAGTATAAAGTGCTTTTCAATAATTTTTGCGCCCATGACTGTTGCCACAACAGGCACGGTACTTCCCATAGTATGATCAGACAAACCACTGATTACGCCATATCTTTCGGCAAGGTCCTTTACCATAATCATGTTGGCTTCCCCAATCGGTGCAGGATAACTAGACGTGCACTTTAGCAGTGCTATGTTATTATTTCCGACTTTTCGGCAGGCTTCAACGGCAAGATCTATATCTTCAAGTTCGGCAATCCCGGTAGAAATAATAATCGGTTTGCCTTTAGACGCTACCAATTCTATCAATGGAATGTCGGTAATTTCAAAAGAGGCAATCTTGTAGGCAGGTGCATCCAGGTCTTCCAAGAACTCGACTGCCGTTGGATCAAATGGAGAGGAAAAACACACCAATCCGGCTTTTTTTGCCTCATCAAAAAGTTGCTTGTGCCATTCCCATGGCGTGTAAGCCTCCTGATAAAGGTTGTAAAATGTCTTTCCGTCCCAGATGGTGCCCTGCTTCAGCCTGAAATCATCTTTGTCAGAATCAATGGTGATGGTATCGGCGGTATAAGTCTGTAATTTTATCGCGTCAGCGCCTGCCCTTTTTGCCGCTTTAATGGTTTCTATAGCCACCTCAATGCTACCATTATGGTTCGCTGAAAGTTCGGCGATGATAAATACCGGACTGTTTTTATTGATTTCAAAGTTTTCAATCTTCATTATCCTAAAATTTTATCTTGTTTTAAAATGTTTTTATTGCCGCGGATTTCGGTAAGTTCAACTACACCATTCTGCGTTTTGACCAGCACCGAAGGCGTTGTCCGTAAAATAGTGCCATTTGTAATCGCATAGTCAAATCCGAAATCTGTAAAAGTGATGCGATCTATTATAATCTTTTCACCATCAATATAAGAAAATGCCCCGGGATATGGATGTGCCTGCGCACGAACCCAATTTTTAATTCTTTCCTTTTGCCAATTCCAAACAATCTGGCCGTCTTCCGGTGTTCTTTTTCCGAAATAGGTAGCCTTGTTGTGATCTGGTTTAATCGGCGTGAGGGTGCCTTCCTTTATCTTTTCATAAATCTCCCTGATCATG
>CALRKC020000075.1:0-8915 GCA_943367895.1 Erythrobacter sanguineus
AATTATATGAGGGGAAGTATTCGTATGGAAAACGAACGCGTAATATTCCTATCCGATGATATGAAAACCTCATTTACGCTGTTTGACTTTCACCTTAAAGAAAAGGAGTGTATTGACATAGCCTACGATAAGCGTGAACACCTTTTATGTGTCGACGATATATTTTACTATAAAACAATAAAGGATACGGTCTACAAATTTCAATCTGCATATGTTGAAGCAAGTGCCCGTAATTTTGGAATAGTCTTTTTTGTAAATAAAAAAATAGGTATTATGGGTCATTATTATACAATTAACGATCCTGAAAATGGCAAAATGGTTAGTGACAGAATGTACGGGAATGTCTTCTCCGAAAAATATGACTATGATATGTATGAAAGATTCCTGCTACACTAACATGTATCAAAAAATTAGACATATTAGACTTCAATTTCAATAAGTATATTTGAAAAAAAGTTCAAATCGAAGAGTATTAAATCTTTATTTTATCAACATCAATATTAATTTGGCTGATTTTCAAAGTACAGATAAGTTCTTCTTTACCCGAGACTATATCAAAATAAGAAAAAGACAAAAGACCAGTTTCAATATTTACATTTATAATTATATCGACATTATGGTAATTTAACTTGCCCAGACCGTCATACATTGAATTGAACATATTAATAACAATAGAATTATTATCTTTTTTGACTACATTATACCTCAAAGCGGAACTGATGGCATTCTCCTCTGTAAAACCATACAATACAGCACTTGAAGCATCATACTCAAAAATATAATATTTGTCGTCTGCAAAGTAATCTTTGCCAAATGGCAATGGATTTGCTAGGTCCACAAATTTTTGATTTGTTATTTTCAATTGGCCCGCCCATAGATTATTGTATTGGGCATGCATTATTACAGGGCAAATAAGCAGCAATAACAGAAATTTATTTCTTTCTGTAATTGACCTCTTTTTTTCCTTCCACAGGTGTTTCTTCATAATTAATTTCAGGTGTTAATTTAGTATCGTCTGCATCGTCAACTTGAAAGTTAAAAGGCTGACTACCATGCTTTTGAATAATCTGAGCTGGCTTTTCTCCTTTTTTATCCTTAAGTATGACAACGGAGAAATTTCTTTCGCCACGAGTCTCTCTATATAGCGTTTTAGTTTTATCATCTATAAGACTGGCTTTTCCATTTTATCCCTTGTATTTTTTTAAATCTAATTTTATTGGAAACCGCTTGAAATACAAACAAGCCGAAGCTTTCCGGAAAACTCAGCAATCAAAGGGAATTTCATCCTTACGGCCCGGGATAGGCTCTTCATACCTAAAAGCCCGTCACTTGAAAACGTCATCCTCAAAGTACCGGCAGTCATTTTTGAAAAGGAGTTTTAAATAGTGATGATTCTTACAACCATTGCAGTGATAACTTTCTAAAAGAAAAAAAGCCCTTTTTTTCAAAAGGGCTTTTTTGTGCGGATAATAGGACTCGAACCTACACGCCTTGCGGCACCAGATCCTAAGTCTGGCATGTCTACCAATTTCACCATATCCGCAAAAATTGTGAGTGCAAATATAAGCATAACTTCCAATTATCAAAGGAATATCTGCAAAAAAAATTTACACTCTTTTTTTGTATTTTTGACTGACTAAAAAACCACGACCATTATGGACAATATAAAATCTTATGTGCAAGAACATAAAGAGCGATTCCTCAACGAGTTAATCGAATTACTGAAGATCCCATCCGTGAGTGCCGACACTGCTTACTCTCAGGATGTCATTGATACTTCCGAGGCGGTAAAGGCAAGCCTTGAAAAAGCCGGCTGCGATTTTGTTGAAATCTGTGACACGCCGGGCTACCCCATCGTGTATGGCGAAAAGATTATTGACAAAAACCTGCCAACCGTATTAGTATATGGACATTATGATGTACAACCACCCGATCCACTGGATTTGTGGACTTCTCCCCCATTCGAACCGGTCATCAAGACTACCGAACTGCATCCTGAAGGCGCCATCTTTGCCCGTGGGGCCTGTGATGACAAAGGACAGATGTACATGCACGTAAAGGCGCTGGAGTATATGGTGCAATCCAACTCCCTGCCATGCAACGTGAAATTCATGATTGAAGGCGAAGAGGAAGTCGGTTCCAAAAGTTTGGGCTGGTTTGTGGAGAAAAACCACGAAAAACTCAAATGTGATGTCATCCTGATATCTGATACAGGTATGATTTCAAACCAACAGCCTTCCATCACGACCGGGCTTCGCGGCTTAAGTTATGTGGAGGTAGAAGTGACCGGACCAAACCGTGACCTGCATTCGGGTTTGTACGGTGGTGCTGTAGCCAATCCGATTAACGTACTGGCCAAAATGATCGCTTCGCTGCATGACGAAAACAACCATATCACAATTCCGGGATTCTACGACAAGGTAGAAGAACTTACCACAGAAGAACGCGCCGAAATGGCCAAAGCGCCTTTCAGCCTTGATGCTTACAAAAAAGCACTGGACCTGAATGACATTTATGGCGAAAAAGGTTATGTAACCAACGAACGCAACTCCATCCGCCCGACGCTGGACGTCAATGGCATCTGGGGCGGCTATACCGGTGAGGGAGCCAAAACGGTGATTGCAAGTAAGGCCTATGCCAAAATCTCGATGCGCCTTGTCCCTAACCAGGACTGGGAGGAAATCACGGAATTGTTTACAAAACACTTTGAAAGCATCGCCCCTTCAGGAGTAACCGTTAAAGTAAAACCGCATCATGGCGGACAGGGTTACGTTACCCCGATTGACAGTATTGGCTATCAGGCAGCAGCAAAAGCCTATGAGGAAAGTTTTGGCGTTAAGCCGATCCCGGTACGTTCGGGGGGCAGTATTCCAATCGTTGCCCTGTTTGAGAAAGAGCTGAAAAGCAAAACCATCATGATGGGCTTCGGACTGGACAGCGATGCGATCCACTCACCAAATGAGCATTTCGGGATTTTTAATTATTTAAAAGGGATTGAGACGATTCCGTTGTTTTACAAATATTTTGTGGAACTGTCGAAGTAACATCGCTCAGCAATAACATCAAATCCATTCTGACGAATGGATTTTTTTATGCAATTTGTTTTCGTATTTTCACCAAAAAATAATCTCCGGTGAAAATCAAATATTTACTACCTCTCCTATTGCTGGTTTTTAGCGTACGGGCACAGCAGACCAAATACGAACCGGAAGCATTTCCTGTAACAAAAGTTTCCGAAGATAATCAGATATATAACTCCGTAGAAATGGCACCTGAATATCCCGGGGGCATGGAAGCCTTTTATAAATATATAGCCAACAATTACCAGATGCCCGAAGAATATGTGAATGGCACAGTACCTGTTGTTTTTGTCGTTGAAAAAAATGGTTCACTTACTGATATAAGGGTAGTGCGTGATCTCGGTTACGGTACCGGCCTGGAGACACAGCGCGTGCTAAAAAACAGTCCGATCTGGAAGCCCGGCATGCAAAACGGCAGGCCCGTCAGGACCCGCTATGCACTGCCCATAAAAATTTCCATTCCCGATAAGCCTTCAGAGGAAGAGCAGGTATACGACAATCCCGAAACCGCTCCGCAATACCCTGATGGTATCGATGCTTTTTATACAGTTGTCCGCGATAAATTTCGTATGCCTAAGGACTTTAAAGCAAATAGTGAAATTAAGACCGAGTTTATTATTGAAGCAGACGGATCGGTAAAAAGCGTGTGGATTAACAGTGATGTTGGTGCGGATGCTGCTTCCCAGATTAAACAAATTCTACTGGATACGAAATGGAGTCCGGGCAGACAAGGTGGCAAACCGGTACGTACGCATTACTTCTTACCAATAAAAGTGAACTCGAAATAGAAGTTTCTATTATACTAAAAAAAAAATATTATGAAAACATCGCGCCTGATTTTAATTCCAGCTGTTTTATTTATGATTTCATTCAGCGTAAAACTGACAGCACAGCAAAAAAGCACTCAAATTACACCATCCGAAAGAGAAGAGGGCATTATTGTAATGGAAGAGCGTACAGAAAACGCTCCGGTTGCAGGAGAGGACAATATGATTTATACTTCTGTTGAAATGCAACCGGAATTTCCCGGTGGGATGAAGGCTTTTTACCAATATATCAGTAAGAATTTCAAATTGCCGGCAGGCGTGGCGCTTAACGGAAATATTTTCGCCACGTTTATTGTTGAAAAAAATGGCTCGATAAGCGATATCAAAGTGATACGGGATCTGGGTTATGATACCGGAAAGGAAGCGGAAAGGCTATTGAAAGAGAGCCCGAGATGGAAACCCGGTATACAAAACGGAAGGGCGGTGAGAACCAGGTTTTCGTTGCCTATTAAAGTCGTAAGTTCAGGCGAGGCGCCGAAGGATAAAAAATGATAAGGATTCCCGTCATCGCGCGGGGGCCTAATTAATAGTCAGCATTTTAACAACATAATCTGTTTTTTGGCGTTACCTTTGCAGGTATCATCAATCAACCATTTATTATGCTGCAATCATTCTTCCTCCTTTGTTCCGGAGCAGATAAAAACCTCATCGCAGGTTGCTCTGAAGGCGAAAAAACAAAATTCGCAGGCATTGGCGCCACCGTTTTCTTTACTGCCGTCATGGCTTTTATTGCTGGGGCCTATGCACTTTACACCGTATTTGACAATATTTATCCCGCCATCGGTTTCGGTTTGGTCTGGGGATTATTAATCTTCAATCTCGATCGTTTTATTGTTTCAACGATACGGAAGCGGGAGCGTTTCGGGAGCGAATTCCTTCAGGCGTTACCCAGGATTGTCCTCGCAGTCATTATTGCCATCGTTATATCAAAACCTTTGGAAATCAAGATTTTTGAGAAAGAGATTGACACTGTTCTATTGAAAGAGAAAAATGCAATGGCCTTAAACAACAAAAAACAGGTCTCGAATTATTTCAAATCCGATTTGGACAAAAACAAATCCGAAATAACCAACCTGAAAGCGGAAATCTCCAAAAAAGAAAAAGAAGTGGATGCATTGTACACCACCTACATCACAGAAGCAGAAGGCACAAAAGGCACCATGAAAATTGGAAAAGGACCTGTGTTTAAGGAAAAAATAGCCAAGCATGATTTGGCCCGCACCGAGCTGGATACCTTACGTAAAAAGAACCTGGCCGCGATTGCTGAAAAAGAAAAACAAGCCAAAACACTGCAGGCAGACCTTGATAAAAAAGTAACCGCTACCCAACCCATTATTGAAGGCTTTGACGGACTGATGGCGCGTATCAACGCCTTGGACAAACTGCCTTGGCTGCCTTCTTTCTTTATCATGCTGTTGTTCCTTGCGATTGAAACCGCTCCGATTATTGCCAAATTATTATCTCCAAAAGGAGAATATGATTTCAAGCTCGAAGACCTGGAAACCGCACTGCAGGCAACACTCACACAGGACAAATACCAGCGTGACTTATTGATTAAGACCAGCGCATCTATGCATGACAAAGTCTATGCCGATATCGCAGACGACAAGTCGCTTTATAACCTCCAACGCAAAAAAGCCACTGAGTTACTGGAGCTGCAGGCGAATAATTTTGTGGAGAAACAGCGGAAAACTTTATAGTCGGAAAGTTGGAAAAGTCCGGAAGTCCGGAAGACTATAGATAGTAAAAACAGAAAGTCCGGAACACTTGTTCAAGTTGTTCCGGACTTTTATCTTTTCTGACTTTCCGGTCTTTCCTAACTTCCGGACTTCAATTACATATACCCCAAAATCTCCTTCTTCAGATTATCATATTCGCCCTGCATGATCAATCCGTTGTCAAGGAGTTTTTTATAATTCTGGAGTTTAACGAACAATTCCTCGCTGGACATTTCGTTCAACGGGCGTTCCTTATTGGTTTCAGCGTGTATATTGGCCGGCTGGCTCGTTGCGGCGAATTCGGGTTGTGCTATCGGCATGATTTCAGCGAAATCCGTTACTTCTTCCGTAGCGACTTCTTCAATCTCCGGTTCTGCCGCCGGAATTTCAGCGACCTTGATTTCGTCTTCCATTTTTGGTTCTTCAAAAGGCGCAGCTGCCGGGGCCGGAACACCATTTTTCAGGATATCCAACTGCTCTTTTGAATAGGTGTATAGTTTTCTGGCCTGTGTTTTTGGGATATAATCGATAGATATCGCCAAATCTGTTTTGGTTGTAAATGAAAATTCCGAACCCAGGATATTCTCCTTTACAAAAACGCTGTCCACGTCATCCCAGGTATAATCCGTGAAATCCATCGACAATCCAAGGTTCTTAGGACGGCATAGGATCAGCCTTTTGTTTGTAGCTACAATACTATCCGGAAACACGGTAATTGCCGGTTTTTTCTGTACGCCTATATAACCCACTTCCTCGCCTTTCATGAGCAGGTCGCTGAGTTTACTCGTAATTTTCTCTATCGCTTTCGGATCCTGTTCTTCGTTCAGGAATTTCTTGATGCTGTCTTTCATTTTTTTTGTGCGTGACTGCCTGAGTTGCTGAGTGCCTGAGCACTTGCTATCCGACAAATTTGTTTGCAAAAATAATGCTATTTCTCCAATCCGTTGATTTCGGCCTGTATTTTTTTTGTCAGGCTCTTGAATACCAATTCATAAGAATGGTCAATCAACTCCCGTACCATCTGATCCGGCACGTCACGGTTAACGCTTATCGTGTTCCAGTGCACCTTGCTCATATGATAGCCCGGTTTGATGTCATCATAATTTGCGCGAAGTTCTTCGCCCCATTCCGGATCACACTTTAGGTTGACCGAAGGATTTCCTTTTTCCCATTCAGAAAGCGAGGCCAAAGCAAACATCTTCCCGCCTACCTTAAACACAAGCGTGTCTTCATCAAATGGAAAATGTTCGGTGACGGCTTTTTTACTTAAGCAGTATTCGAAGTATTGCTGGATATTCATTGCTGTTTTGAATTTTAAATGTTGAATTTTAAATGATGCGTCTCATTCAAAATTTAAGTTTCATCATTTATGATAGCATACAAAACCGGTTTGGACGGACTCGCATCATTCTCAAATGAAGCCATTTGGATATTCAACAGATAAATCCCGTCAGGAATTGTGTCGGGCACAAAAATCAGTTCGGTGATGGTACAATCCAATCTGGCGTCAGCATTAAGGACATTGACATCTTTTACATTCCAGAACGCTTTGTGCGAGAGCAACTTCCCCTCATCGTGTTCCCTGTCAACGCTTGGCAAATCAATGAGCAGGTGCTTTACGCCGCTTTCGCGTAGGAAGATTGCGGCTGCTTCATCAAGATAAGGCGGATTGGTATTGGAATATTTTTGCGATTTCTTTTCGGATGTATTGGGCAACGTACGGATGACAATCGCTTCGGGGGACTCTTCACTGAGTCGTTGCTGAATCTGCGCTTTAGTAATAACCAGGTCCTCGCCAATAATTTCCGGCTGTACAGAAACAACTTCAGCCAGAAAGAAGAACTGTTTCAGGTTTTGGTTGATACTGTAAAAATCTCTGGTTATATGGCCCACGCATTCTGTATGCGTACCATGACCATGTGGATTGAAGAAAATATTGTTGAAATTGGTCGAAGAAGTTCCTTCAGAAACCTTCCCAACCCAATCACCGAAACGTACCGGCTCGATTACGGGTTTTTCGATATACCATGCAATCGGATTCGCATCGGTGTTGCTTAACGGGATGGATATATCAAGCGGTTTGGTTAAGTCGACGTTGAATGTTTTGGTGGAATGGGTGATGGTTGCTTTCATAATTTTTATTTAACCGCAAACGCACAAAGGTTTTTCGCAAAGATTATCAGCCTGCATTGCGGTTAACCCCCCAAATTTACCAAAAACAACTCACTCGCAAGTCCGTCAGCCAGAAACTTTCCTTTTTCGGTGGTCTTTACTATTTTTGACTCTATTTCGAGTAAGCCTTCGTTAATGAATTTAGATGCTGTTTTATGAAGATGATTCAAATAGCTTTCCCCAAAATCATTATGAATTTTATCTAATGAAATCCCCCATATGGTTCGCAATCCCGTCATGATGTATTCATTGTAACGGTCATTCATGGATAGTAATTCCGTTTCTGACGGCAATTGATTTTCACCGATGGATTTCATGTAAAGTGTATTGTTGGCAATATTCCAACTCCTTGAAATACCATCATAACTGTGCGCTGACGGCCCGATACCTATGTATTTCTTCCCCAACCAATAGGCCGAATTGTTCCTTGAGAAATAATTTTCCTTTCCGAAATTGGACAATTCATAGTGGATGAAACCATGTTGCTTCAACACTTCTGTCAGTATATAAAAATGCTGATGTGCAGTTTCGTCTTTGGGTGCGGCGACTTTTCCGGTTTCAATAAGCTTTTTAAGCGCGGTTTTCGGCTCCACCGTCAGTGCATAACTGGAAATATGCGGCACACCGAATGACAATGCAGTTTCAATATTCTGTTTCCACTTTGCATTACTCATGCCGGGAATCCCGTAAATCAGGTCAATCGAAATGTTGTCGAAATATTTTGTGGCTTCTTCAAGACAATGTTGGGCTTCCGTCGAATTGTGCGCGCGGTTCATCATCGTTAAATCCTCTTCAAAGAATGACTGTATACCGATACTGAGGCGGTTGATCGGGGAATTCGCCAGTTCCTGAATCCTCAAATCACTCAAATCATCGGGATTGCCTTCAAGCGTGATTTCGGGGTCATCGGCAACAGTAAAATTCTGATAAACCGCATCGATCAATAACTGGATGTCCTCAACCGGCAATATGGAGGGGGTACCACCACCGAAATAAATGGTTTCGACAATCTCCTTCCCGAGTTCATTTTTCCGCATGCCGATTTCTTTAGCCAAAGCCAAAACCATGGCTTCCTGGTTTTTCATTGAAGTTGAAAAATGGAAGTCGCAGTAGTGGCA
>CALRKC020000076.1:0-8812 GCA_943367895.1 Erythrobacter sanguineus
AGACTCCAGCCTCCGTTTAATCCTCGCTGCCAGCTGCCTCGGCCCCAAAACTTTCACACATTCCCCAAAACCCAGTATTTCCCGCTCCAGCTCAAAATTCAAAACCACATCAATCCTGATAATCGTGCAGTTTTCATCTTCCTTCAAAACCTGTTGGGAATGATGCAGCGGTTTGGTCAATACATACGGAGCATGTTTCGCCTGAAACTGCAGGATCACTTTTTGGGCGCGGTCCTTTTCTGACTTGGTGACACCGAGCAGGTCGTCAAAATAACGTTCAAAGTTCACGCCATCGTGTTCCATAAAAGGCTCTTTCGGAATCTCCTGGAATTCAATCAACCGGTCCAATGCCAGTGTCATCAATCGGCCCTTCTTAGGCCTTGCCAGCAAAAACCACCGGTTCCGGTATTCTTTCAGCAGGTATGGATAATATATTTCCCGTTTCGAATGCAAAGCCTTAAACGATTTATACTCAATCAGTATAGGAATCCTGTTTAGTATCGCCTGGTACAACGGATTGATATGCTCCAGCCCTTTCAGCCTGGAATTCCCTTCAAATTGTATGTAATTCTTCTTTTTATCCGCCGATTTGTTCATGTTATTCTCAAGCTTCGCAATCATCTCACTCATCTCGTCAAAGTAACTGAAACCGTTCAAATGCTTTAAAACACTCACGATTTCCTTCATCTTTTCCATGTCAGAGCTGTTGATTGGCGAATTCGTAATGCTGAATTTCGCATCCTCATAACTATAAAACTTCCGGTCGATAACAACAATTGGCGCATTATACCCAAGCTTGTCGCTCCGCATCATCTGTATGTCACCCTGAATCGTACGCCGGCTTACACCGCTCGAAATCCCCTCATATTCATACAAAGCCTCAGAAACCTTTTCCATCAAATCCTCCAGCGTCCATTTCCTGAACCGGTTCTTCAGGCAATTGTCAAGCGTCTTGTAGCGTATCAGCGCCAATTTGTTTGTAGCCATATCTTTTTATTTTTTGTTTGGGCGTTCCCCTCGTGCCTCGGGTCGGGCTGTCCGCTGCAATCTGCCTTGCTGCGCCGGCAGGATTTCCGCTTCCATCCCTAACGCGGCAACCCTCCAAATGAACAAAATTACGTATTACTACGCAACAGATTTGCGCACTAAAATAAAACTGCCGCTGTTTATGAACATATTCCTATCCTGAAAGCCTGTAAACATTGAGTTTTTAAAAATAATTCGAAAATACTTTTCACTGCGCATTTTCACTGCGTAATGCACACGACATCTTTGCAATGTCAGAAAGGAATAAAAGTTCTTATACATATTAAAATATCAAACAAGTCTTGTTGCGTGTTTCAAAAGGCACCATTGCAGGGAATACTGCTGAGAAGTATCCTGTTTCCTGTCCAACCTGATTTGAAGGCTTTAGGGATTTTTAGCCAAATAAAAATCCTCACACTAACGGTCGCGGGTTCGAATCCCGCTTCCGACTATGTCGGAATAGTTCAGCTCGGTTAGAACATTAGTTTTTTTGTGCGAAGGTTCGAATCCTTCCCGCAGCGATGCGGTAACTCAGTGGTAGAGTACTACACTTTTAATGTAGATTGCAGGGAGACCTGCTCCGGAGCGATCCACTCCATAAAAAAGGATCAAGGTTGAAAACGGCCTGCCTTATCGGTGAAAGAAAATAGTTTTTCACAATCCGATGAAGGCCTGAAATGCGGCAGCACTGCCTGAAATAATGAGTTCTTTATAAATCAGGATTGGATTCTCCAACGGCGATTTTAAACAGCCATCCATTTCAACAGCCAACCGCATTTCCGCTCAAATGGGATGATAAGGCAGGCAGTTTTCTTTTAAAAATTGAATAACCAATAATAATAAAAGTCATGTTAAACAGAGTAACAATTATGGCAAATCAGGCGGGTCTGGTTTTCAAAAATGGTAAATTAGTAAGAGTATTGAATGAAGGGAAGCATTGGATTTTCTACAATGAGACATGGCTTCGTTATGATAAGACTTTGCCATTCTCAGCACATGTAGAACTAAACATTCTCCTGAAAAATGAAACATTGGCAAAAATGTTACAGGTTGTTGAAGTTAAAGACAATGAAGTGGTTTTCCAATATACCAATGGTAATTTCAGGGAAGTATTGACCGCGGGTAGGTATGCATTCTGGAATGATATCATGGATTATGAATTCGTCAAAGTAGATGTTTCTGAAGCTTTTGTGCCTGAAAACATTTCACATACACTGCTGGATTCAGTTCGGGTAAGGCCTTTAGTCAGGAAATTCACAGTAGGCACAAATGAAACAGGATTATTGTTTATTGACGGTAAATTTGTAAAAGAAGTATCATCAGGAGTTCATTATTTCTGGAACAACAGTATCGTTGTTGAGATTAAGTCCGCGGATTTAAGGAAACAACAACTGGAGATTTCAGGCCAGGAACTGCTGACAAAAGATAAAGCGGCGTTAAGGATCAACTTCTACGTTTGGTTTCAGATTACTAATATTGTCAAAGCGCTGGTTGAAAATAAAGACTACGAAAAACAATTGTATGTCATGATGCAGCTGGCATTAAGGGAATTTACAGGCGTACTGACTTTCGACGAATTATTGTCAAAAAAAGAAAGCATTGCAGCCGAAATCCTGGAACTTGTTTCTGTAAAAGCTTCCGCTATGGGTGTTGAAGTGTTTGATGCCGGTATCCGTGACGTGATTTTGCCTGGCGAAATGAAAGAAATCATGAATCAGGTTTTGATCGCCGAGAAAAAAGCACAGGCCAACAGCATCATGAGACGTGAAGAAACAGCTTCGACCAGAAGTTTGCTGAATACCGCAAAACTGATGGAAGAAAACGACATGCTGTTCAAGCTAAAAGAAATGGAATATGTAGAAAAGATTGCAGAGAAAATCAACAACATTTCCTTATCAGGCAGTGGCCAGATTGTTGACCAGCTGAAGCAAATTTTTGTGAAATAATAATAGTAATGCAGCGCCCTGCCAACGACGACTTTGGCAGGGCTTCGAAAAAAATATAAAATGAAAACTATAACAGGAACCGACTTATTAACTGTCGGATACAAAGAAAATGAAGTTTTAGGGCATGCGTTAAAACTGGCCAACGCGAATTACCCTGAAAATTCCGAAGAGGAAATCATCACCTTATTCAAAAAAGTGCACGATTATCCGGAAAATTTCCTCGATGATGAAGTCTTTGGCGAATTGGCCGCACTCATGATCAAACTGGCTAACGCCCCAGTCGATGACACGATTGCATTGGTGGAAGGAAAGGCGTATACTGTATATGGTGCAGAGCATATAGAAGAAGGAGCCAGAAAACAAATGGATACCGCCATGAAGCTTCCCGTTACAGTGGCTGGCGCATTGATGCCCGATGCACATCAGGGTTATGGATTACCGATCGGTGGTGTACTGGCAACAAAAAACGCCATCATCCCTTACGGGGTAGGTGTCGATATCGGGTGCAGGATGGCACTGTCAATTTATGATATCGCTGAAACCCATTTTGAGGAAAACCGTGCCAAATACCAAAGGGAATTGATTGCCCATACGAAATTCGGTGCCGGGCATGGTTTCCACGGACGATACAGATCCGATCATGAAGTTATGGAACGAAACGAATTCAACCTGACGCCTTTTATTAAAAACTTAAAGGATAAAGCCTGGTCACAGCTCGGAAGTTCCGGTGGTGGAAACCATTTCGTCGAATTCGGGATCATTGAATTTGAGGAAAAAGATGAAATCCTTAACATCGAAAAAGGGAAATATATCGCCTTACTGACACATTCCGGTTCACGTGGTTTCGGAGGCATCATAGCCGGTCATTATACCAGGCTGGCAAAAGAATTGACAAAACTTCCAAAAGAAGCATCCAACCTTGCCTACCTCGACATGAATTCACAGGAAGGAATGGAATACTGGCTTGCCATGAATCTCGCCGGTGATTATGCTTCGGCCTGCCATCAGGTCATCCATGATAAGATGGCAAAAGCGATTGGGGCCCATGTATTGGCAAAAGTCGAAAACCATCACAACTTTGCCTGGAAGGAAATCTGGAATGGCGAGGAAGTTGTTGTACACCGAAAGGGTGCTACACCAGCCGGAAAAGGCGTGATGGGAATTATTCCCGGATCAATGACCGCGCCCGGATTTCTTGTCAGGGGCAAAGGGGAGGAAAATGCCATCAACTCGGCTTCACATGGCGCCGGAAGGCAGATGAGCCGTACACAGGCCATCAAAAGCATCACCGGAAATGACATGCATAAAGTGCTTAAGGACCACGGAGTGACTTTAATTGGCGCCGGAAAAGACGAAGCCCCCATGGCATACAAGGATATTAATATGGTTATGGCTTCGCAAAAGGAACTGGTTGATGTGGTTGCGAAATTCACACCGAAAATCGTCCGTATGGCTGATGATGGAAGTCGTGAGGATTAATCAATAATTGATAATTGACAATGAAAGCCCTTCAGAGATGAGGGGCATTTGTTATTGTCAAATCTTTTTACACCTGCGGAAATTGTTTTTACACCTGCGGAAACTAATTTCCAACCTGCGGAAATCAATTTTACACCGGCAGGAATTATTTCAGGACGCCCGGAATCCATATTTACCCAATTTACAGGCCTGCCCCCCGAAATCTTAAATCTTAACTCAAAAATCTTAATTCTAAAATCTATCTTTGCAGTTCAATCAAATAAAATGGAACTCAAATTACACCGGCCCATCTGTTTCTTCGACCTCGAAACCACAGGAATCGACATCAGTAAGGATCGAATCGTCGAAATATCAATTTTAAAGGTTTTCCCCAATGGTAACAAGGAAAGCAAAACCTGGCTCGTGAATCCCGAAATGCCGATTCCGCCTGCATCAACCGCAGTGCATGGTATCAGCAATGAAAAGGTGGCAAATGAACCGACTTTTAAGGAGCTGTCGCATACGATATACAATATGATTAAGGATTCCGATCTGGCCGGATACAATTCAGATCGTTTTGATATTCCATTGCTGGCGGAAGAATTGCTGCGTGCCGGCCTCGATTTCGATATGAAGTCGCGTGTCTCCGTCGATGTGCAGACCATTTTCCACAAGATGGAAGAACGCACGCTCAGTGCGGCCCTCAAATTCTATTGTGGTAAAAACCTCGACAATGCCCATTCCGCTGCTGCAGATACAGAAGCGACTTATGAGATCTTGAAAGCCCAGCTGGAACGCTATCCTGAATTGGAAAATGACATGAAGTCATTGTCTGAATTCACCACCCGGAAGAAAATCGCCGATTTTGCCGGTATGATCGCGTTTGACAAAGACAATGACGAAATCTTTACTTTCGGAAAGCACAAAGGAGCCAAAGTCGAAACAATCCTCGAAACTGAACCCGGCTATTTCAGCTGGATCCAGAATGCGGATTTCCCATTGTATACTAAAAAAGTCCTGACAGCGATTAAGCTCAGGAAATTGAATAATAAGTTTAATTAGGTGCAGGGTTCAGGGTGCAAGGTTTGGGGCAAAAGTTCTTTCGGACAAAGTGCCCTAGCCCCGATAGCAGCGGAAATCCTTTTTCCGGCTTCTTTAGCCGGGAAAAGATTGCAGCGAATAGCGGGATTAGCTTCTAACCCTAAACCCTGTACCCTGAACCCTGCACCATGAAACTCATCTGCATCGGCCGCAATTACGCCTCTCACATTGAAGAACTGAAAAATGAACGCCCTACGGAACCGGTAGTATTCCTGAAACCGGATTCCGCAATATTGCTGAAACAGCATCCGTTCGTCATCCCTGAATTCTCGGATGACATCCACCATGAAATTGAAATACTTGTCAGGATTAATAAGGTCGGGAAATATATCGAACCCAAATTTGCACATAAATACTATGACGAAATCAGTGTTGGGATCGATTTTACGGCCCGCGATTTACAGCAGAAATTAAAAGACAAAGGGTTGCCATGGGAAAAGGCCAAGGCATTCGATGGCTCTGCAGTCATTGGAGAATTTTTATCCAAAACGCAGTTTGAATCGATAGAAAACCTTACATTTGAGTTAACCAATAATGGGAAAACAGTCCAAAAGGGAAATAATTCGCATATGTTGTGGAAAATTGACGAACTGATTTCATACGTTTCGCAGTTTTTTACACTCAAAATAGGCGACATTATTTTCACCGGAACACCTGAAGGCGTAGCCGCGGTGAAACCCGGCGATATTTTGGAAGGTTTTCTCGAGCAAAACAAACTCTTTAGAATACAGGTAAAATAATGGCCCTAAATTATAACTTAGCCAAGGTCTATGCAATTTCGGAAAACGACACCGAATTCGTGCACCAGATCGTCTCGCTTTTCGTCTCTGAAGTGCCGGCTGACCTACAGCTTGTCAGGGAAGGAATCGAACAGAAAAACTACAGGCAGGCGTACAGCTTTGCACACAAAATCAAGCCCACACTTGATCTTCTTGGTATGACCGTCGCTTTTGAGGAAATCCTTGTCGTTGAGGACTGGACCAAAAGGGAAGGCAAGCGCAGGGAAATCAAGGACACCTTTAAGGATCTGGAAGACCGTGTGGAGAAAGCGGTGAAGGAGATTCGGAAGGATTTTAATCTATAATTTTAAATTTTGAATTTCAAATTGAGTAGACGTGAAAAATTTAAAATTCCAAATAAATCATGAAGGCATCCATCATTACCATCGGCGACGAGATCCTCATTGGGCAAATCGTCGATACGAATTCAGGGTTCATCGCCAAAGAATTAAATAATATTGGTGTTGAGGTCGTCGAAATGCGTTCCATTTCAGACAGTAAGCAACATATCGTGGACACATTCAGCGAACTTCAGGATGATTCTGATATTGTGATTGTTACGGGAGGTCTGGGTCCCACAAAGGACGATGTTACCAAGAAAACCTTCTGCGATTACTTTGAGGATGAACTCGTCAGCAATGCCGAAGTTCTGGCGCATGTCACAAAGCTGATTCATAACTTTACGGGCAATACCAACCCGCTGCTGCAGTCCAATATTGACCAGGCGCTCGTACCGTCTAAGAGTACGGTGCTTTTTAACCGTTACGGCACCGCACCGGGTATCTGGATGAAGAAAGGGAAGACTGTTTTTATATCGCTGCCGGGCGTACCGTATGAAATGAAGGGCCTTATTGAACATGAAGTCATCCCCAGAATTATCACCGAATACCAACGTCCCCATATTCTCCATAAAACCGTGATGACATACGGTATGGGTGAAAGTATGGTCGCCGACAAGATTGCTGATTGGGAAAACAACCTGCCGGAATTCATCAAACTGGCCTACCTGCCAAGTCCCGGACGCGTCAGATTACGGCTTTCAGCGCGTGGGACTGATAAAATGCAGCTCGAAAATGCGATTTTGGAAAATGTAAATTCATTGTCCGAAATCATAGGTGATATTATCGTCGGATATGACGAGGATGAAACCATTGAAAAGGCTGTTGGTAAACTATTAACCGATAGAAAACTTACAGTAGGAACTGCAGAAAGCTGTACCGGTGGTAAAATTGCCCAGATACTGACCTCCATTCCGGGTTCTTCCGTATATTATAAAGGCAGTATAGTATCTTATGCCAAAGAAGTCAAAATGGACCTGCTTCAGATTCCGGAAGAAATGATAAGGAAATATACCGTTGTCAGTGCGGAAGTGGCCAAGGCCATGGCGTTGAATGTGCAGCGACTCTTAAAAACAGATTACGCCATCGCGACGACCGGTAATGCAGGGCCGGCGAAAGATGATACGGATAAGGAAGTTGGGATTGTGTATATCGCTGTTGCGCTGCCTGATAATACGGTGGTTGTAAAGGAATTCAATTTTGGGCAGCCGCGTGAAAAAGTCATCGACCGGGCTGTCAATAAATCACTTGAAATGCTGCAAAAAGAAATTTTAAAAATTGTGGAATAATTATTTTGCGTATAGGTTTATTTTTCTTTTCTTTGCACCCTGATTTTGAATAACGATAAAAGATAAGCATCATGTCAAGAGTTTGTGACCTTACGGGCAAAAGAGCGATGGTAGGAAATAACGTTTCCCACGCTATGAATAAAACGAAGAGAAAATTCTCTGTAAACTTAGTGAAAAAGCGTTTTTACCTTGCTGAAGAAGACAGGTGGATTACTTTAAGAGTAGCTGCTTCTACAATTAAGACAATTAACAAGAACGGATTGACTGCTGTTTTGAAAAAAGCACAGGCTGAAGGATTTATTAAATAATCCCCATCCGATAAATTATATACCACAATGGCAAAGAAAGGCAACAGAATCCAGGTAATCTTAGAATGTACTGAGCACAAAACTTCAGGTGTTCCGGGAACATCAAGATATATCACGACAAAAAACAAGAAGAATACTCCGGACAGGTTGGAAATTAAAAAATTCAACCCAATCCTTAAGCGTGTAACCGTTCACAAAGAAATTAAATAATACGAACTAGTCATGGCAAAGAAAACCGTAGCAACATTACAGACACAATCAAAAAGATTGTCTAAAGCCATCAAAATGGTAAAGTCGCCAAAAACCGGTGCTTACACTTTTGTTGAAGCGATCATGGCTCCAGAGGCCGTAGATGAGTTTCTGAAAAAGAAATAATCAAAATACATTATATAGAACAGCTACTTTCTAACCGGAAGTAGCTTTTTTATTTTATATTTGCTGCGCAATTAGCGAATTCGGCAATTAGCAAATTAGCTAATGGCATTCGCTAATTAACACATTCGCTAATTCGCTAATTAAAATGAGCTTTTTCAAAAAAATATTCTACTCTGAAAAGAAACAGACCCT
>CALRKC020000077.1:0-8641 GCA_943367895.1 Erythrobacter sanguineus
CAGGTACGCGCCGGCTATTTTATCTATGAGGGTGTTACGATGCGGGATTTTATGGAAGGACTGCTGGATTTGTTCAGGAACGCAGTACCCGGTAATGGCGTTCCGTCCTACCCGCTGAAGATGAAAGCACCGCCACAACCCAAATATCCTGAGCCATGGCTTTCCAATTCGGATAAGCAATGGAAAGACCAACCCGAAGTAATTACTTATAATCGCTTCTTCCAGCACAGCACCAAATTCTTAAAGGACAACAACCTGCTGCCTGAAATTGCAATGACGTATGGTGTAAGCTGTTCCCTGTACGTTGCAACAAACCTTTACGGGCTAAGCCAGAACAGTTTTATCTCCTCGGCCGCCTGGCAATGTATCGGTTTTGAGACCGGTGCCGCCATGGGCGCACAAATGGGCAGTGGCAAACGCGCCTGGACAGTAGCTGGAGATGGTGCCTTTATGATGATTTGCCAATCGCTATCTACTTTGGCACGAAACAACCTCAATGCGGTTATTTTTGTAATGAGTAATCAGGTCTACGCGATAGAGCAGGTATATGTTGATATTACTGCTTTCGAGCCTGGCCCGGAACACCAGTTTGATGCCTTTGATATCCTTCCAAAATGGGATTATATGGCACTCGCCAAAGCATTTAATGCCAACGGACACCGTGTCACTACCGTCAGCGAACTCAATAAAGTGCTGAAAACGGTTGCGAAAACCAAAGACAAGCCAACACTCGTAGAAGTGGTGATTCCCCAAAAGGATCTTCCGGGACAGATGTATCGCCTTGGAACGATGCCTTAAATTTTTAATTACAGGGTTAGGAGATTTAAAGATTGCAGGGTTACTCTTCAACCATCAAATCCTTTGATCTTCCAATCTTTCAATTTTTAAATCATAAATTTATCATGAAAAAAACATATTCAATTTTCGGAGCCGGTGCTGCCGGACTATACACCGCCTGGCGACTGCTAAGTGGTACATCAAGTGCAAAAGCAAAGAGTAAACAGCTTAAATCGGGTGATATCCTCGAACTTTATGACTGGGGGAATTACGATTTCTCGGCAGCTAATCCCGGAACGCGCGCGGCCGGGGCACGTGTCTGTACCTGGCATTACAAAAATGACAAGAACAAATCCTATCTCGAAGTAGGGGGGATGCGCTATTCAGAATGGAATGGAAAAATGGATGTCAAAGGACAGCCATCACAACCCGGACACCGTTTGGTGACGACCGTAATCGACAAGCTGGATCTAAAGAAGTATTCGGTGCCTTTTGACGAATCCTCAAATGTCTTATACTGTTTAAGGGGCCAGAACATGTACCTGAATGACATTTCGGCCACCAACCCTGCGCCTTATAACGTGAAGAACCATGGGGCTACCGCACCGCCGGACAATGGTTTCTCTATTGTAGGCAGCCTTGCGGTAACATCTTCTTATCCGATTACGCGGAACCAATGGTATGATTTTTACCGCAATGGGACAATCAACGTAGATATGCCGGATTCTTCCGTGTTTAAGAAAGGCGATCTGGTCAAAAACATTGGATACTGGAACCTGATGTATGACCAGTTGGGATCGGAAGGATTCAATTATTCTGCCGACGGGAACGGGTACACCTCAAATGTCATCAACTGGAATTCGGCAGTAGCGTTCAATGCCAACAATGAATTTACGCCGGGCAATGAATATAAAACATTGACACACGGCTATTCCAGTATGTTCAATGCGCTGTTTGAGGCCATCGTGAAACTGGCAAAAGAAAAAGGCGTACAGTTTGACTATTATCCGGATACCCGCCTGCATTCCATCCTGAGCGTTGATGGGAAGGTACAATTTGCGACAGCAACGCGAAAAGTGCCGGACAAATCATCGGCCTTTAAAACCTGTGATGCCGCGTGGATGGCTATGCCGCGTGCCGCGATCGATTTGGTGGCACAGGCGACACGTTACCAGGATCATAAAGGACTCGATGTATTGAATCATGAAAAGGTACAACTGTATTTGGAATCTGCGGTGATGCAGCCTTCTTACAAAGTAGGGATGTTCTTCAGTGAACCGTGGTGGCTGGATAAGGCAAAATATAAGGCTCCAATCATCGGTTTTGAAATCATTGACAGTGTATTGGTCGCTTTGGCAGCCAATGGTTTCCCGAAAGCATACATAGAAAAGATGCGTAAGGACAAAAGCGGTACTGTAATGAATACGCCATTTACGACCGTACCTCAGATGGTTGGTGCTGTGGAAACCTGCCTTAACGCAGTACTCACCTCACAACAGCAACAGGAACTTGCAGAGGCGAGCCAGCGCAATACAATCGGGCCAAGCGTTACAGACATGCCGATACGGCAGGTAGTGTACTTCGGCAATAATGCGCTCGATAAAACCGCTGAACCGGTATATGGTATCCTCGCCAGTTACGACGATGAGCAATATACGAGCTTTTGGGAAGAACTGGAATATGGTGTCGAATCTGCCGAGAAAGTTCCTTTTTCAGAAAATTACCAGCCATTGGAAGGACCTGCCAAAGCGAAGCCAATTATGGTGAAGATGTTACGCCAGCAGCTCGCAACGCTGCATTTCGGACCTGATGCCGATTATCATGTAATTCCGGAGCCATTGGAAACAAGGTATATGGATTGGTCATTGCCGCCTTTTAATGCGGGATACCATGCTTTTGCAGCACATTATGATGTATGTGATGTACAGCGTAAGATTCGCAAGCCTTCCCAATTGATTTCAGGTGCCGATGCAAACATCTTCATTGTGGGCGAGGCATATTCTAATGACCAGGCATGGGTTGAAGGTGCGTATTGTACTGCGGAATCGGTATTGAATGATTTCTTCGGCATTGATCCTATTATTGATAATAGTGATTATCCTTTTATTGCACCGCCGGTGACCGGTGAAAAATAATAGGAGTCGTCCGTTAGATAAAAAAAATCCGGTAATGTAATGTTACCGGATTTTTTTTTTGATTAAAATTATTGTGACTATTTTTCACCTTGCTTCATCAAAATAAATGCTTAGTTCAATTTATAGAAGTCATCATATCTTACATAGTCTTTCCTGCCGATTGTATATACCGGTACGCCATTTTCATCTTTGATCAGCCCCAGATCATCATTACCGCCTTTCGGGAAATAAATCTGGTAACCACGACCATCTTCTAAATGGATGCCGAATACTTCCGTCCCATTTTCATAATGATAGGAATTTTGAGAATATTTATAATTGCTGGCTTTTCCGGTACTGTCTTTTACAGTGAAACTGTCAGGAGAAAATGCAATTTCATACTTACCACCCTGTGCATCAACTGCTTTCCATTTTCCCTGATAGCTGTCAGAACCACTACAGGAGGTTAAAATTATCGCAAGGAGTGCGAATAGGGTAATGCTTAATTTTTTCATCTTTTAATTTTTTTGTTTATGTTTTGTTGTGTAGTATAAAAAAGTTTCTCACACTTCCATTATCTTTTTTAACAGTTCCCTGCAGCTTGAAATTGTTTTTGAGCAGCACCTGAATGGAACCCTGATTGTGGATATGGGTAAATGCTTCGATTGCTTTTAGGTTTAAGCAGTCAAAACCAAATGCAATGATTGTCGCCAATGCCTCGGTCATGAAACCTCTATTGTGGAAATCGGAATGCAGGGTGTAGCCAGTTTCTGCTTTACGGTGTTCTCTTGAGATATTCCACAAACACACGGTACCAATGAACCTATTGCTGTGTTTTTCGGTGATAACCCATAAGATTGTCTTGCCGATTGCTACTTCTGTTTGTATTCTTTTAATGAAAGCTTCTGTTTCCTCAATATCCCGATGCCTGAAGTCATCAATATAGGCATTGACGATATTATCCGATCTGTGTGCAAATATATCTGATGCGTCAGTCGGTTCAATTGACCTCAGTTTCAATCGGAACGTGGTTAAAATCGGAAAGGGGGTAAAGCCTGTTTCGTACATCCCTGTATTTATGAAAACATTCAAAAACGAATTTATGAAAATTATATGTTTGCGAAGTTGAGTTGCATTCAGATATTTTTAAGTGCACCATTACTTCGTGATCCTGTCGGGAAAAATGTACCCAAATAAAAACTCCTGTAAAAATCCTTGATTAGGTTGAATATCCGTTGAGTACATTTCCCTTTGACATGGCAGGATTACTTCGTGATCCTGTTGGGGGAAATGTACCCAAAGAAAAACTCCTGTAAAAATCCTGAGTGGGTTGAATATCCGTTGAGTACATTTCCCTTTGACATCGCAGGATTACTACGTGATCCTGTTTGGGGAAATGTACCCAAAGAAAAACTCCTGTAAAAATCCTGAGTGGGTTGAATATTCGTTGAGTACATTTCCCTTTGACGTGGCAGGATTACTTCGTGATCCTGTTGGGGGAAATGTACCCAAAGAAAAACTCCTGTAAAAATCCTTGAGCAAGCTCAGATATTTTTACAGGAGTTTTTCTTTGTGGGGAGAGCAGGATTCGAACCTGCGAAGTTCTCACAGCAGATTTACAGTCTGCCCTCGTTGGCCGCTTGAGTATCTCCCCGTGTCATAAGACGGTTGCAAATATAAAAACACTTTTGATGTTTGCAAACTTAAAACCTACATAATTTCAGGTTTATTTTTAATCTTTTGGGATTGAGCCAAATAAAAAAGGCCTCGTTTTACCGAGACCTTTCAATCTGTATTGATATTTGCCTATTTGTCTAAAATAGCAGCGATTTTTGCCCTTAAGGCCTCACCGCGCAAATCTTTCGCAATGATGTTTCCTTTGTCATCAAGGATATAGGTTGCAGGGATACTTTTGATATTGTACAGCACCGCGACAGGTTCCTGCCAGAACTGCAAACTGGAAAGATGCGTCCACTCTAAACCATCCTTGGCAATGGCTTCTTTCCATTTGGTACCGTCCTTATCAAGGGATACGCCGATAATGTTAAGGCCTTTGGCGTGATAATCTTTGTAAAGTTGCACAACGTTTGGGTTTTCTTTCCGGCATGGTCCGCACCATGATGCCCAGAAATCAATGATCGTGACCTTACCCAAAGACTGTTTTAAAGAAATGGTTTGCCCTTCAGGGCCGGGACCCGAAAAATCCGGTGCCGGACTGCCAACAGAAAGGTTTTTATGGTTCGCGAGCTTTGTCTCTATCAGCTTTGCGGCTTTGGTTTCTTTCAACGAAGCATCAAGGCTTTCATAAATTTTGGTGATTTTCTTGATATCTGCTTCGGGATTATTGAACATATTGTCGATGAAAAGAACAGACAAGAAAGACTTAGGATTTTTTTCGGGGAAGTCACTGGAAAGTGCGACCATTTGATCCTGATAGGCCTTAATTTCAGACATCAGTTGGTTGACCACAACCGTATCTTTTTTAGCACTTGCCTCGTTAAACTTGTCATTGTTGTCTTTCTGGAATTTCATCATCTTATCCTGAATCTTCATCGCTGCAGCGTTAAAACTCTGAAGATCATTGTTGCTGCGGGTGCCGCCAATCTTACTTTTACCGATACTGTCCTTGTATATCGTAAAGTTGATTTTACCGCCTTCCAGTATGAATACTACTTTTCCTTCTGACTTGTCGACCTGTAAGAAGTGAATAGACGGCCCGTCGGTTTTTCCTTTGAAGCTAAACTTACCGTTTTCCACTTTGGCGGAATCTACATTGATGAAACTGTTTGCTTTTTTTTCATCCTGCTTTTGCAGGTATATCTTTTTGCCGTTTTCGATTCCGGCAGCTGTTCCCGTAATCGTAAAATCAGCATCCTTCAGGACAGTAAATGATACCAGTCCGAGTGTTATCAAAACAATGAGTGCAACTTTTTTCATGACTACGATAAGATGTGGCTTTGCCTATTAGTTTAAAAGTGATGCCACCTTTGCTTTAAGTTCGTCGCTTTCCAGGTTTGTTGCAACAATAACACCTTTGGAATCCAACAAGAAAGTTGCGGGGATGCTCTGTACATTGTATTGCAATGCGATCGGCTCTTTCCATTGTTTCAGGTTTGATACGTGCGTCCATGCCAGTTTATCAGCTGCAATGGCTTCTTTCCATTTTGCGGCATCAGCATCAAGCGACACCCCAATAATGTTAAGTCCCTTTGCATGAAATTCATTGTAAAGCGCTACTACATTTGGGCTTTCCTTCCTGCATGGTCCACACCATGATGCCCAGAAATCAACCAAAGTAACTTTTCCCATTGACTGCTTGAGGGAAACCGGTTTTCCATCCGGTGATGGTGCGGTAAAATCAGGCGCCACAGCACCAACTTTAGGGGTCTCCTTTGCAGTTGGAGTAGCCTCCAGCATTTTGATGCTTTGGCGTAGTTTTCTTGCTACCCAGTGTTTTTTGATTTCCGGATCAAGGGCTTCGTATAGTTTTTTAATCTTCGGCAATTCTTTGTCCGCGTCGGCTTTGGTCCTTGGGAAATGCTCCATTAAGAGGTATATCGAAATAAATGATTTTGGATTTTTTTCAACATGATCCAAAGAAAGCTTCTTGATTTGGTCGACGAACTTCTTATTCTCCTTAATCAAGGCATTTCTTGCAGCAGTATCCTGCTTGGCCATTGCCTCATTCCATTTGTTCATATTCGCCTTTTGGAATGCCTGCATTTTTTTATCAATTTTGGTATAAGCCTGCGTGTAGTCAGCCAGCTTTTCGTTGCTGTAGGTGCCGCTTACCTTACTTTTACCTAACGTATCTTTATTTATCTCGATCTCGATTTCACCCGATTCCATTACGAAAGTAAATCTTCCATTGATTGGTTTTCCGGTTTTTACGTCTTTCATTTCGATAAAGTTTAGGTCTGGTGCAGTCACTTTTCCTTCGAACTGAAATTTTCCGTCTTTTACCTTAACGGTATCTACATGGACCACGCGCATGGTATCCTGCCTATTGAGGTATACGTCCGTACCGTCAGCCACGCCTTTGGCTTCTCCACTGATGATGAATTCGTTTTCGCCAACATTTTTACATGAAACTACGGCTGCAGCAGCGAGTAATATCAAAAGAACTTTTTTCATTTTTCCGATTTTAATTTTAGAGTGCAAAAGTATTTATTTTTAACTGTATTGGTATTCTTTTATACAAAATTTATGGTTTCGGCAGATTCTGTTTACGTTCCCGACGGACATACAAAGTTTGACAGGCGTATGTCGGTCTTACGGATGCCGCTGATGCCTTTTTCCACATTGATAAAATGATGTATCCCCCTCGACTTCAGGATTGATCCCATAATTACCGAGCGGTAGCCACCGGCACAATGCAGGTAAAATGGGGCATTTGGGATACTGCCGAGTTGATTGTTAACAGCATCCAATGCAATGTTGATTGCACCCGGAATGTGCTCCGCACTGTACTCGCCGGGCTTTCGCGCATCAACCACTACGGTATCAGCAGTGTATTTCCCTGCAAATTCCTCCGGACTGACGGACGCCATAGAATCCGTCTCAAATCCCGCAGCGGTCCAACGTTCGATGCCGCCTTCAAGATAGCCCAGTACGTGGTCAAACCCGACCCGAGATAATCTGGTAATGGTTTCCTGTTCACGGCCTTCAGGGGTGATGATCAACAGTGGCTGATTGACGTTCATCACCAGTGCGCCGACCCACGGTGCAAAATTCCCATCAATCCCGATAAAAACCGAACCCGGAATATGTGACTTTACGAAGTCATTTTCATGCCTTACATCGAGTACAATCGCGTCAGTTTCGGAAGCCATCGCCTTAAAATTCTGAGGTGTCAGGCCTTTCATACTTTTGCCGATAATCGTGTCAAGGCTTTCGTAGCCTTCGATATTCATCGTGACGTTCTGCGGAAAATAAGCAGGCGGCAGGCCCAGTCCATCGAGCAATTCTGTAATAAACTCGTCACGGGTCATGTTGGCACGCAAGGCATAATTGGTGCGTTTCTGGTTCCCCAGCGTATCGGTCGTTTCCTTACTCATGTTCTTGCCGCAGGCGCTTCCGGCACCATGGCTTGGATATACCGTCAGCTCGTCCGGAAGGGTCATGATTTTGTTGCGAAGCGAATCGTATAAGGCCGAAGCCAGTTTTTCCTGCGTCAGGTCGGCGGTCATGGCCTGCGCCAGGTCCGGACGCCCCACGTCGCCAATGAATAAGGTGTCTCCCGTAATGATTCCCTGCGGAATGTCGTTTTCATCAATCAACAGGTAACAGGTGCTTTCCATCGTGTGGCCTGGTGTGTGAATGGCTTTGACCGTGTAGTTTCCCACTTTAAATTCCTGGTTGTCGGTGGCGATAATCGCGTCAAATTTTGGTGCGGCTGTTGGGCCATAAACAATTTTGGCGTTGGTTTTCTTTGCGAGGTCCAGGTGTCCCGAAACGAAATCGGCGTGGAAATGGGTCTCAAAAATGTATTTAATCCTGGCGTTGTCCTTTCCGGCCTTATCAATGTAAGGCTGTACTTCGCGAAGCGGGTCAAATATTGCGGCTTCCCCATTGCTTTCCAGATAATAGGCGGCCTGCGCAATGCAGCCGGTATAGATTTGTTCGATTTTCATAAGATCGATTGTTTTAAGGTTGCAAAATTACGCAGAAAATTAGTCCGATGGTAAAAAATAAAAATTCCAAATCCCATTTCGTCTGAACTGGAATTTGGAATTTTACAATTGAAATGT
>CALRKC020000078.1:0-8559 GCA_943367895.1 Erythrobacter sanguineus
CAAGAAATCCGAATCCGTCTGAGTTCTTTAGCGATGGCCTGCATCATTCAACAGGGATTATTGAGTTAGGGGATTTGGGTTTGGAAAAAGAGCAGTCCGTAAAACTCGCTGCCACGCTTCAGCGGAAATGGAAATCATTTTCAGTGGAGATTAGCCCTTATGTCAACAACATCAGTAATTACATGTTTTTGTCTCCCGTTGGTTTCGAGCGTACCATCCGTGGGGAATTTCCGGTCTGGGAATACCGACAAACCACTGGCCGCCTATCCGGGATTGATGTCCAGACAATTTGGGATATCGCACCGCAGTGGGTGCATGCTTTCGGACTGTCGTATGTGAGAGGTCAGGATCTTGACGCAAATCAGCCTTTGATAGACATGCCTCCCTTGAATCTGAACAATAAACTGCAGTTTTCAAAACCCCAGTGGCATAACCTGAAACTAGAGTTAAAAAGTGAAGTGGTATTTCGTCAAAACAGATTTCCGGATAACAACTTTACGACCAATATCATTGTCAACGGAGAATTTGTACCGGTAATTGTCGATATCAGCACGCCACCGCCTGCCTACCATCTGTTGCATTTTTATTCAGAGTTTAAGTTCAGGGCGTCTAAATCGGTGCTGGGTACGATTTCACTTTCAGTTCACAATTTACTGGACACTAAATACCGCGATTATCTAAACCGCCAGCGGTTTTACACGGATGAAACAGGCCGGAATTTTCAAATTCAATTCAAATTCAATTATTAGAAACAACTTAAATTCACAACAATGAAAAAATTAGTTTATTTAGCAGCAGCCCTTATTGGAGCAATCTCATTTACTTCGTGCAGCGATGACGATAATACCGCTCCGGTTAATGAAGAGGAAGTGATTACAACGATCACTACGGTACTTACCAACGGAACGCAGGTCATCACGCTGAAATCACGCGATCTTGACGGGGACGGGCCAAATGCGCCAGTGGTGACTGTGTCCGGAAGCCTGGCCGCAAATACCACCTACTCGGGAACAGTCGAATTCCTGAACGAAAGCGTAAATCCGGCAGAGGACATTACCACCGAAATTGAAGAAGAAGGTATTGACCATCAGTTGTTCTTCCAGGCGCCGGCAGCGGTTGGGACTTTTACGTATAATGACACGGATGCAAATGGGAAACCGATCGGGCTGTCATTTAGCCTGGCAACAGGTAATGCCGGTACAGGCAACATCACGGTGACCTTGAGGCATGAGCCAAATAAAAATGCTGCGGGAGTAGCAGCCGGGGATATCACCAATGCTGCCGGCGCGACAGATGCGCAGGTATCATACCCTGTGGTGGTTCAGTAAATAAGAGCTTGGGATTAAAAAAGGGACACGAAAGCGAGTCCCTTTTTTTTAATTCCAGATCGCCGTTAAGACAACGGTAATGTCATTACGACACCGAAAAACCCGGATTGTGCATGTTTTTGGAACAGGCGACAATTGAGGGTCAAGCGTCCGAAGGGATATTCATAGGTATCGCGAAGAACAGCTATTGCACCACCGCCGTTTCGCTCAACTGGACGCCTGTCGCGTGAGGGATGGAAGCGGCAGCCCGCAGCGAGGCACGAGCGAGGACTACAGCGTACAGCCCGGCCCCGTTGCGGTAATGGCGTGGATTTGTGTTCCTGATTTCCGCAACGGGGACACGCCCAAATAAAAAGAAGTAAAAAATATTTCATTTTGGAATGGTTGTTCCAAAATAGTTTTTATCTTTGCCCAAGAAATTTCCAAAACATGGCACGCAGTGTAGAATTTAATGAAGCTGAAACGATCGAAAAGGCGATGAACGTCTTTTGGGAGAAAGGCTATCATGGAACTTCGATGCAGGACCTGGTGGAAGCGATGCAGATCAACCGAAGCAGTTTGTACAATACGATTGGAGATAAACATTGTTTGTTCCTGAAATGTATCAGTACTTATGCAGAGGCCGGGATGGCGGAAGTGAGGCAGAAGGTGGCCCGCGAAACCTCTGCGCTGCAGGCATTGATTAACATTATCCGCGATAAGGCGGCGTGGGTGGTCGATTGTGAGAAAGGGTGCCTTGGCGTAAAGACCATATTCGAAATTGCGCCCGAAGATGCTGAGGTTCGGAAACTGTTGAATAAAAATAATGAAATGTATCTGGAGTTTCTTACCAATCTGGTCCAGAAAGCCATTGATGATAAGGAGCTGGACGGCGCGGACGATGCATCACTGGTGGCAGAGTACATCATGACGACGTTTACAGGATGGAAGCAGGCCTATATTTTACACGGGAATCCAATCACGATTAAGAAAATGTCGGAATTCCTGATTAAGAGTATTACCAAATAGCAATTTTTTTTTACACTTTTTCTGGAACGTTTATTTCAGAAAAACCAATGACAATACCATCTTAAATCAGTGCTTTTTTTGGAACGGATGTTTCAAAAAGACTATTGAATATTAACAATAAAATGCTGACAATCAGCTATAATTTTGAAACAATCATTCCAGAATTAATACATTTAAAACCACAAATCAATAACAGTATGAGAACAGTTCTTTCCTTAAGCTTAATAGCTTTAATCCTCACGGGTTGTGCCAATAAAAACGAAGGCGCGCCAACAGCTCCGCCGGCAAATTTACCGGTATTGGAAGTCGCTTATGAATCGGCTTCGACTGAAACGGAATTCCCCGTTGCCATCCAGGGGAAAAATGATATTGAAATCAGGCCGCAGGTCAATGGGACTTTAGACAAGATATTTGTCGATGAAGGTGCTTATGTCAATCAGGGCCAGCCTTTGTTTAAAATCAACGACAATCCTTATCGCCAGCAACTGAACAATGCCACGGCGAGCCTGAATGCTGCGGAGGCTGCGTTGATCAATGCACAGCTGGAGGTAGAAAAGCTGACGCCGCTTACACAAAATAAGGTAGTTTCCGATTATCAGTTAAAGACGGCAAAAGCCAATGTAAATATTGCCAAAGCCAACGTCGCACAGAGTAAGGCTGCTGTAGCTGCGGCACAGATCAACCTCGATTATACTTTGATAAAAGCACCAGTAAGCGGTTATATCGGGAGACTGCCCAAAAAGCAGGGAAGCCTTGTTGGTACTGCAGATCCTGAGGCGCTCACCAGACTTTCCGATACTAAAGAAGTGTATGCTTATTTCTCTTTAGGGGAAAATGATTTTATCAATTTCAAGACTACTTATAAAGGCGCTTCAATCAACGACAAGCTGAAAAATCTGCCACCGGTTGCCCTGGTTTTGTCTGATGAATCAGTTTATCCGCAAAACGGGAAAATTGATATGGTTGATGGACAGTTCGATAAAACAACAGGGGCCATTACACTACGCGCTAAATTCCCCAATGCGAACGGCCTTTTGCGTTCCGGGAATACTGGAAAAGTAAGGATCAGCATGGAACATGACAGTACGATTTTGATTCCGCAGGACGCTACCGTCGAAATACAGGACAAATTGTATGTATTCCTCGTGGATAAAAAGAACGCCGTGGCAAGGCAGCCGATTCAGATTTCAGGTAAAAGCGGAAACAATTACCTGGTTAAGGACGGCATCAGAATTGGTGACCGGATCGTGCTGAAAGGCTTCGAGAATCTGCCTGACGGCGCCGTAATCAATCCGGAAAGCACCAAAAAAGTAGCTGCGAAAATTTAAACCAACAACCTAAAAATCAAAGACATGTTACAAAAATTCATCGACAGGCCCGTACTGTCGACAGTCATCGCTATTCTTATGGTGATCCTGGGAACGATCGGCTTGACGTCGCTCCCCTTGCAGCAATTTCCCGACATTGCACCTCCGGCTGTTCAGGTGGTGGCACTGTATCCGGGTGCCAATGCTGAAACGGTGCTGCGCGCTGTCGCCCCTTCACTGGAAGAGGCAATCAACGGGGTCGAAAATATGACCTATATGAACTCTACAGCCAGTAACGATGGTTCGCTGGTGATCAGTGTCAACTTTAAATTGGGGACCGATCCAGACCAGGCTGCCGTAAATGTGCAGAACAGGGTGTCGCAGGCTACCAGCCAGTTGCCTGCAGAGGTGGTTCAGGCGGGAATCCAGACGACCAAAAAGCAAAACAGCCTTTTGATGGTAGTCGATTTGTACTCCGATAATGAGCAGCAATACGACCAGACTTTCCTGAACAACTATGCCCAAATCAACATCATTCCCGATATTAAAAGGATTCCCGGGGTAGGGCAGGCCATCATTTTTGGGGGTAATAAGGATTATTCTATGCGTGTTTGGCTGAACCCTTCCAAAATGGCAAGTTACAAACTCAGTGCTCAGGAGGTCCTTGCGGCCATCCAGGATAAAAACCTTGAAGCTGCGCCGGGACGTTTTGGCGAAAGCAGCACGCAGGCGTTTGAGTATGTAATCAAATACAAGGGCAAATTAAACAATCCGGGTCAGTACGAGAATATTGTGATCCATTCCAATGCCGATGGTTCAGTACTTAGGCTAAAGGATGTAGCCCGTATTGAATTTGGTTCGTACTCCTACGGCAGTGGAACGCGAATAGACGGAAAGCAAGGCTTGAACATCGGTATATTCCAGTTGCCGGGATCCAATTCCAGTGACGTACAGATCGCTATCAGGGAGATGATGGAAAAAGCTTCGAAGGATTTTCCTAAAGATGTAAAGCACCTGATCCTGTACAACACCAAGGATTCGCTGGATATGTCTATCTCCCAGGTAAAATCGACGTTGATCGAGGCCTTTATATTGGTGTTTCTTGTCGTATTCCTGTTCCTTCAGGACTTCAGGGCTACCCTGATTCCGGCCATAGCGGTTCCGGTTTCGATCCTGGGCACGTTCTTCTTCATGCAGGTATTTGGGTTCTCCGTGAACCTGCTGACCCTTTTTGCCCTGGTGCTGGCCATCGGGATTGTCGTTGATGACGCCATTGTCGTCGTCGAGGCGGTACATGAGAAAATGCACAGCAAGGGACTTTCTGCCAAAGTAGCCACAACGGCTGCGATGAGCGAGATTACAGGCGCTATTATATCGATTACGCTAGTGATGTCTGCCGTGTTCCTACCGGTTGGTTTTATGGAAGGTTCGACAGGGGTGTTCTATCGTCAGTTTGCCTTTACATTGGCCATTGCTATTGTAATATCTGCCGTAAATGCGCTAACCCTGAGCCCTGCATTGGCCGCCTTGTTCCTGAAAGATTTACCGCATGACGGGCACCATGACGGGCAGGAGTTGAAGCCTAAAACTTTTAAGGAAAAATTCTTTATTGGTTTCAATAACGGATTTACGAAACTGACCAACAAATACGTCAACAGCCTGCGTTTCCTTATTAAAAACAAATGGCTGAGCCTTGGCGGGCTGGCCGTCGTGACCGCTGCGACAGTCTACATGGTCAAAACAACCCCAACAGGTTTTATTCCGTCAGAAGATCAGGGGTTCATTGCGATATCCATGTCGATGCCAGCGGGAGCATCTCTCGAACGTACCAAGAATGTCATGAAAGAAGTGGAAGGTACTTTGGGCAACCTGCCTTCAAAGAAAGTGTTGAATATCATTTCGGGCTTTAATATGCTGACACAGTCTACCAGTTCCTCAGCGGGTGTAGCATTCATCCTGCTGAAACCTGCAAAAGAACGTGGCGAACTTCAGGATATCAATGACATTATGAACGATGTACGGGGCAGGCTTGCCGGCGTAAAAGGAGCTAATTTCTTTGTCTTTACCTTTCCAACTGTTCCGGGCTTTAGCAATGTAGACGCTTTGGATATCGTACTGAAAGACAAAACGGGTGGCAGTATCAGCAAATTCAGTGGTGTCAGCAACGCGTTTATTGGAGAGCTCATGCAGCGTCCTGAGATTGCTGTCGCCTTCACCAGTTTCAAAGCCGATTTCCCCCAGATGGAAATGGAAGTGGATGATGTAAAGGCGGAACAATTGGGCATAAGCGTCAGGGATATCCTTCAGACAATGCAAACCTACTACGGTAGTGCCCAGGCTTCTGATTTCAACCGTTTCGGGAAATACTACCGCGTCATGGTGCAGGCAGATGTTGCCGCCAGGACGACTCCCGAGTCGATGAACAACATTTTTGTCAAAAACAGGCTGGGCGAAATGGTACCGGTAAGTTCAGTGGTCACACTCAAACATGTCAACGGTCCCGAAACAGCTTCGAGGTACAACCTGTTCAATTCTATTGGTGTAAATGCGATAGCCAAACCGGGATTCAGTTCGGGTGCTGCCATCAAGGCCGTGCAGGAAGTGGCCGAAACCAAATTGCCAAAAGGATATACCATCGAATTTTCAGGGCTCACCAACGAGGAAATTACTTCTTCGGGACAGTCGGCAGTAATATTTGGACTGAGTTTGTTATTTGTATTCTTCCTCCTGGCCGCCCAATACGAGAGCTACATCCTGCCTTTGGCAGTAATTTTATCGATCCCAACGGGTATATTCGGGGTATTTGCCGCGATTGGTATGACAGGCATAGAAAACAACATTTATGTACAGGTCGCCCTGATTATGCTTATCGGATTGCTCGCCAAAAATGCCATCCTTATTGTTGAGTATGCCGTACAGCGAAGAAAGGCGGGCAAGTCGCTGTTGGCTTCTGCACTTGAAGCAGCGAAATTGCGTCTGCGTCCAATCATTATGACCTCGTTTGCATTCGTGGTGGGCTTGATTCCGATGATGCGCGCTACGGGTCCATCAGCTTTGGGTAATCACTCCATCAGTATTGGTGCAGCGGGCGGAATGATATCAGGCGTTGTACTGGGTGTCTTCATCATTCCGGTATTGTTCATCATCTTCCAGTACCTTCAGGAAAAAGTAACCGGAGTGCCATCGGCGGTATTGAATAATGAAAAGCAGTCACATTAATTAAAACCAAAACCATGAATTTAAACATCAATAAATATATTAAGAAAGGCGCCCAAGTCTGGCTGCTCGTGGCCGGAATGGCGGGGTACGCGCAGGATAAACCGGTTGCGGTTCCTGAGAGTTACAGGAGTTACGCTTCCGCAGATACTACAAACATCGCCGACATCAAATGGAATTCGTTTTTTGCAGAAGCGGATCTGGTCAGGCTGATTGACGTGGCGCTCGCCAAAAACAACGAACTGCAGATTGCCGACAAGAATATTGAGATTGCAAACCTGCAGTATAAGCAGGCGAAACTTGGCAATATTCCACAAGTCAGTGCCTATGCAAATGCTTCGTCCGCGAGGCTTTCTGACAACAGCCTGAATGGCATGAGCGCCAACACTTTCCTCAACAGAAAACATCTTGAGGATTATAATGCCGGATTAAATCTCTCCTGGGAGGCCGATATCTGGGGGAAAATCAGAAACAGGAAGAAGGCGGCGCTTGCAGCATACCTTCAGACAACCGAAGCTAAAAAGGCACTGCAAACCGCAATCGTAGCGAATGTTTCGAATGGTTTTTACGATTTGCTGATGCTCGATGCACAACTTGAAATCGCAAAGAAAACACTGGTGCTGAATGACAGTACGGTTTTTGTGGTCAACCTGCAGTACGATGCCGGCCAGGTAAACCTTTTGGCAAAACAACAAACCGAAGCACAGCGTCTCGTAGCCGCACAGCTGATTCCGCAGATTGAGCAACGCATCCAGCTACAGGAAAATGCACTTAGTGTATTGACCGGAAGGTTTCCCGACGCACAGGAAAGGAGCAGCCTGCTGAACACTATTGCAGTAAAGGAAAGCCTTTCTGCAGGAATTCCGTCTCAATTGCTGAGCAAAAGGCCCGATGTAAAAAGTGCCGAACTCGCCCTGAAAGCAGCAAATGCCAATGTGGGGATTACAAAAGCAAGTCTGTATCCGTCGCTCAATATTACAGCGGCAGCTGGTGTGAATTCTTTTGAGCTGAACAACTGGTTTAATATCCCGGCCTCTTTATTCGGGACAGTAGCAGGAGGTTTAACCGCACCGCTTTTCAACGGCAAAAGATTAAGGACGCAATACGAAGTTGCAAAAGCGCAACGGGAACAGGCAGTCTTAAACTTTAAACAGACTGTTATTGTGGCGGTCGGTGAAGTTTCGGATGCGTTGGTCAGTATTGACAAACTGCAAAAGGAGTATACTATTGCCGCAGAACGTGTTTCCACATTAAAAAAATCAATCACAAACGCCAATATGCTGTTTAAGAACGGTATGGCGACCTATCTTGAGGTTATCGTTGCACAAAGCAATTTGCTTCAGGCCGAGTTGGAACTGGCTGCCATTAAAAAAGATCAATTGTCTGCCAATGTGGCCCTCTACAGGGCATTGGGCGGCGGCTGGCAATGATTGTGATTTGTGTTTTTGGTTTGGCCCCGTTTTGTGAAAAGCGGGGCTTTTTTTGTTGGTGATACTACTTTTTCATGTAAAGAGATTAGATAAAAGTATGGGATTCAGAAAAAAGATTACTATTGATTTTGAATTCTAATCTTTCGCATAAATTAAAGGTTTTATAAATGCAATATCCTTATGGTATTGCTCAACACTCATATTGGGAAGAAAGTATTTTTTATTTAAGTTCATATTGAAAATTCCGAGTTCAACAAGATAAATTCCAAA
>CALRKC020000079.1:0-8434 GCA_943367895.1 Erythrobacter sanguineus
TGGTGCAATAGGAACAATCACGGTTTCAAGATCATTCTGGATGCCGTTCGCGGTGATACAGAAATCCTGGGTAGTGACGTTATTGTTATTGTTGCCGAAGATAATCGTAGCCAAAGGCGGTGTGATTGTAAACAGCGAGGCATTCTCCAATGCGACGCTGACATAGAAGGTACCTGTCTGCCCGAAATTGTCATAAGTGCCGTCAGGAGAAGTGAACACAGCGTAATTGTTGTTGCCGCTGGTCAGGCTCAGTTTTACATAAGGCTGGCCCGGATCTGTGCTGTCGCAGCCATTGTTATCGGCATCGAAAGTGATGTTGCCGTTGATGGTGTTGTAATTGCCGCCGGGTGTGAAAAAGCAGTAAGGGCTGGCAACGGCGTTATCGGCACCATATACATCCATTAACCATTGTGCATATAATAGCTGATCTTCGTCTACACAAATTAATTCGAGAAGGGGCGTCCCGCCGGTGAAATCAAAGGTTTCATTCACACCATTCTTCGCATAAATATGCCGCAACGCAGGATTATATCCCACAAACATATTACCAATATATGGGCACCCGGACACATCAATCGTTTCCAGCAGGCTGTTATTATTTAAACTTAAAGAGTATGCACTCAATCCTTGAAGATTTATGTTGGAAAATTGATTTCCAGCGAGGCTGAAGACTTGCAGTTGTGGAGTTGCGACCGAGGGGAGCGTTATATTCTGCAGCGCATTATTGCTGGCAAAAAAGCTCGCTCCATAAAAAAAATCCGTGCCGGATAAATCAATATGAGCTAATTGAGGATTTTGCTGTATTGCTACTTCAAGGAATATGTTAGCATTTGTGAGGTTTAAGATCGTCAATTCAGGGTTATTCTTTACTTCCAAAACATGATAATTGCCACTTCCTGACAAATCGATATTCTGCATTTGTGTATTATTGATATACACAAACGAATTTGGCCCCACGATGTTCGTATTCAGGAAAACTAATGGATTGTTACTCACGTTTAACTTTTCTACGTGTAATAGCATAGAGATGTCCAATGTCGAAAGGTTGTTGTCGTTGCATCTCAGGTTTTCCAGGTTTACAAAAGATTGTATCCCTTCAAGGCTGGAAATGTTGGAGTTAGTGAGATATAAATCTGTCACCGATTGCGCTTCAGACGTTTGAATTTCTCCATCCGAATTCAAGTCAATTCCATTGGACAACAACTTCGCCTTAAAATTCGCATCAGGAATATTTACAATCTGCGCCTGCGAAACGATGGTAAATAGTAACAGGAGTAATAATTTCTTCATGTAACTGGAGTTTGGTCAGGTGACACGTTTGCTATTGTCATCAATCAAAAGTAACCATTTCTCAGAGGCTTAGGTTGTTTCAATTAGAATTTGATGGTTTTCAAAAAGAATTTGATATATGGCGGCCGCGGAAAGCATCAGCTACCCGGCGGAAAGCATCAGCTACAATGCGGAAAGTGTCAGCTACAAGGCGGAAAGTGTCAGCGAGGCAGCGCCTATGATCAGCGAGGCGGTGGAAAGTGTCAGCGAGACGGCGGAAACTGTCAGCGAGGCAGCGCCGATGACCAGCAAGGCGGCGGAAAATGTCAGCGAGGCGACGACAAGTGTCAACCAGGCTGCAACAGCCATCAACGAAGCAATATCCAATAAAAAACCGGTCACTAAGTACCGGTTTCAAAATCATATGGATGCTGTTTACTTTATCTTGAAAGCTTTCAAGCCCGGGAAGTAAGCGGTTTCCCCCAGTTCCTCCTCTATACGAAGCAACTGGTTGTACTTCGCCATACGGTCAGAACGGGAAGCTGATCCTGTTTTAATTTGACCGCAATTCAACGCTACCGCCAGATCGGCAATCGTGTTGTCTTCTGTCTCTCCGGAACGGTGCGACATTACAGAAGTGTATCCGGCATTTTTAGCCATATTTACCGCGGCAATCGTTTCCGTTAAAGTACCGATCTGGTTTACTTTTACCAAAATCGAATTGGCAATGCCTTTATCAATTCCCGTTGAAAGCCTTTCAACATTGGTTACAAATAAATCGTCACCAACCAATTGTACCTTATCGCCTATTTTATCGGTCAGGTATTTCCAGCCATTCCAGTCGTCTTCATACATACCGTCTTCAATCGAGATGATTGGGTATTTTGAAGCAAGTTCAGCAAGATAATCTGCCTGTTCTTCTGATGAGCGTACCTTTCCTGTCTCACCTTCAAATTTGCTGTAATCGTATTTACCATTCACATAAAACTCTGAAGCGGCACAGTCCAAAGCAATCATTACCTCGTCTCCAAATTTGTAACCGGCATTTTCTACTGCTTTACGGATCGTATCCAAAGCGTCTTCTGTTCCACCGGCAAGATTGGGTGCAAAACCGCCTTCATCTCCTACGGCTGTTGACAAACCGCGGTCATGCAGTACTTTTTTCAAATGATGGAATATTTCGGTTCCAATCTGCAGCGCCTGTGAAAACGAAGTCGCCTTTACCGGCATAATCATAAATTCCTGGAAAGCGATTGGTGCATCAGAATGTGATCCGCCGTTGATGATATTCATCATCGGTACCGGAAGTGTATTGGCTGAAACACCTCCCACATAACGGTATAATGGCAATCCCAATTCATTTGCGGCGGCTTTGGCAGCAGCAAGGGACACGCCCAGAATCGCGTTGGCGCCAAGATTGGATTTATTTGTAGTGCCATCCAGATCAATCATGAGCTGGTCGATCTTGTTTTGTTCAAAAACAGAAGTCCCTACCAGTTCCCGCGCGATTATTGTATTTACATTTTCCACGGCTTTCTGTACGCCTTTACCCATATATGCTTTGCCTCCATCACGAAGTTCGACCGCCTCATGTTCGCCTGTAGAAGCCCCTGAAGGTACAGCAGCACGGCCTAAAACGCCGTTTTCGGTAATAACATCAACTTCGATGGTTGGATTCCCGCGGGAATCAAAAATCTGTCTAGCATGGATTTTGATAATGATACTCATTGATTTTTTAATTTTGCATTGTTCATTTATTATACAAATATATTGCAAGTTTCTCAATCATTTGTGCGGAGTGCTTATAATTATCAACTCAAACGATATAGTTGACCAGGTGTTTTGTGATTTGCAAATCAAGTAAATATTAAAAAAAAAATCTGTTATATTCGGTAATTGCTATATTTACAAACATATCCATTTCCCTTTTCCAAATGCTTTTTAATTCGCTGAGTTTTGCTCTTTTCCTACCGATAATTTTTACGCTTTATTGGGTGTTGTCAGGAAAAAAACTGATTTACCAGAATATACTGCTACTCGCCTGCAGTTATTTTTTTTATGCCTGTTGGGATTGGAGATTTCTGTTTTTACTGCTGTTCTCAACGGGCCTTGACTATTTTTCGGGATTAATGATGGAAGCCACCGGAAATGCCGTAAAAAGAAAAATCTGGTTCTGGGTAAGCATTATTGTCAATCTGGGTTTTTTAGGGGTTTTTAAATACTATAATTTCTTCGCAAGTTCATTTGCAGAACTTTTGCAGGGTTTTGGATTCCATGCCGGATTCTGGACATTAAGCGTAATTCTTCCTGTTGGAATTTCTTTCTATACATTTCACGGATTATCATATGTTATCGACATCTATAATAAGCGCATACCTGCAGAAAAAAACGTCATCAATTATGCTCTTTTTGTAAGTTATTTTCCACTATTGGTGGCTGGTCCGATTGAGAGAGCAACGCATCTTTTACCGCAGATAAAAAAGAAACGCCATTTTGACTATAACCAGGCAATAGATGGTTTTTACCAAATTTTGTGGGGATTACTTAAGAAAGTGGTAATTGCAGATAGTTGTGCAGCGTATGCTAATGCGATATTTGATGATTATTCCTCATTGAATTCGCTTTCACTATTGCTCGGTGCCTTTTATTTTGCGTTCCAGATTTACGGTGACTTTTCCGGCTATTCGGATATGGCATTAGGCATATCCAAACTTTTCGGGATTGACTTATTGCGAAATTTCAATTATCCGTATTTCTCACGTGATATTGCCGAATTCTGGAGAAGATGGCATATTTCCTTATCTTCCTGGTTTCGTGATTATCTATACATTCCGCTTGGAGGCAGCAAGGGGACTGTTTGGAAAAAAATAAGAAATACTTTTATAATATTTATTGTAAGCGGCTTTTGGCACGGGGCTAACGGGACATTTATAATATGGGGGGCACTCAATGCCTGTTATTTTCTTCCTTTGTTATTACAGAATAAGAACCGTAATAATATGGAAATTGTTGCCAAGGACAAATCTTTTCCGACGGTAAAAGAATTTCTTATGATGCTCACCACTTTTACATTTACCTGCTTTGCATGGATTTTCTTCCGGGCACCAACGGTTAGAGATGGATTACTTTACATTAAAGGTATTTTTAATTTCGATTTACACATACAATATCTCAGCATAGAAAGGTACAGCATAGAATTACTACTGTTAATTTTCTTGTTCATTCTTACAGAATGGTTCGCCAGAACGCATGAACATCCGGTTTATGGAAAGTATAAAACTTTGAAAGTGTTGTTAATCATCACAACAATTTTAGTTTTTGGCGTATTTTCGAGTTATAGTGATTTTATCTATTTTCAGTTTTAAATGAAAAAATTTTTATTGCATATCGCCTCAATCCTTTTGTTTACATTGGCTATTATGGCCGTACTGGATTTTGCCTACACTAAGGTTTATGAAAACTCTTTTCCCCGCTCAAAGTTTCAATTGTTCCGAAGCCTTGCAAACTCAAATGTTGACTACGCTTTTTTTGGATCTTCCAGAGTAGACAACCATATCATTCCTGAAATAATAATAAACAAAACAGGAAAACAAGCTTACAACCTTGGCATCACAGGATCAAAACCTAATGACATCTATGTGATGTTAAAACTTTGTAAAGATTACAATATCAATATAGAAAGAACATTCATTCAAATTGACAATGATGTCGACATGAAAGGGTATTCACTGTACATGACTTTCGAGGTTGCCCCCTTTGTTCGCGACAATGACATTACCAAAGATTATTTCACCAACGTTGACCCGATTAAAGGCAGGGCTTACTACTATATTCCATTTTACAGGTACTGCGTATTTGACCAGAAAATAGGGTTTCGGGAGATGTTTTGTAACTTAACTGATATAAAGACGGTAGCAGTAAAAAGACATGGTTATAACGTGATGACCGGAAACAAAATCGGAAATTATAAATTGATTCCGGGAAAAAACCGAACCGAATATGGTGTACTCGACAGCATTAAAAATTTCTGCAGTATTAATAAATTCGATGCAACATACTATTGTGCTCCTTTTGCTAAAGAAACTAAAAATCTCTATTGCAACAAAGAACTTAAACTCATAATCCCTGACTTAGTCGACTATAGCTCCTCTTTGCCCGACAGCAAAATGTTTGGCAATAATTCGCACTTAAACGATTCGGGAGCAATCTACTTTACAAATCTGTTAGTCGACGATTTAATTATGAAAAAATAACTGCTTTTTTTAATTTTTTAGGTTGTTAACAAACTCATCAAATAAATAACCCGAATCATGTGGCCCGGGACTGGCTTCCGGATGATATTGCACTGAAAAGCAATTTTTAGATTTCATTTTCATCCCGGCAACGGTCTGGTCATTGAGATGTATCTGCACAATTTCCAAATCGGGATGATTTTCCACCTCTTCCCTATTTACAGCAAATCCGTGGTTCTGAGAAGAAATTTCTCCTTTACCGGTGATGAGGTTTTTCACGGGATGGTTGATTCCGCGGTGGCCACCAAACATCTTAAATGTTGAAATGCCGTTCGCCAAACCTATGATCTGGTGTCCTAAACAAATTCCAAAAAGTGGCTTGTCATTGGCAAGTATTTCTTTTGCCACGTCAATTACGCCTTCCAATGGTTCCGGATCACCTGGACCGTTCGACAGAAAATAACCATCAGGTTTGAAAGCTTCCAGTTCTGTATAAGAAGCATTGTAAGGGAAAACTTTTATGTAACAATCCCTTTTGGCAAAATTGCGGAGGATGTTTTCTTTTATACCCAGGTCCAATGCAGAGATTTTATAAGTCGCTTCAGGATTTCCGTAATAGTATGGCGCTGTAACCGAAACTTTTGAAGCCAGTTCCAAACCTTTCATATCAGGCACTTCTGAAAGTAGTTTCTTAAGTTCCTCCACAGGAGTATCGTCAGTACAGATGACGGCATTCTGTGCGCCATTGTCACGAATATAAGCTGTCAATGCCCTCGTATCAACATCCGAAATACCAATCAGGTTTTGGTCCTTGAAATAATCCTCAAGACTACCTGAAGCATCGGCACGGGAGTAATTAAAACTAAAATTACGGCATACAAGTCCGGCAATCTTCACTGAGCCGGATTCTGTCTCACGTGGATTCACGCCGTAGTTCCCGATATGGGCATTCGTAGTGACCATAATCTGCCCAAAGTAAGAAGGATCAGTGAAGATTTCCTGATAACCGGTCATTCCTGTGTTAAAGCAAAGTTCACCATAGGATTTTCCGGAAATCCCGATAGATTTTCCGTGAAAAATAGTTCCGTCGCTTAAGAGAAGGATTGCTTTTTGTCGTGTGGTGTATTTCATTTAGCAGTGAAAATTGAGTAGTTAGATTTTATGTTGTGTGTGCAAATTTAATTCAAATGTGAGGCAACTGAAAATTTAGTTATGAAAACCGAATGTTCATAATTTCCGATTCGCCTAGCCCCGATGGCAGTGGAAATCCTTTTTGTTTTTTTAAAAACAAAAAGATTGCAACGTACAGCGGGATCAGCTCCTGATTACAAATCAAAAAAAAAGGACAAACTATTAAAAGTTTATCCTTTGATTTTATGGGAGGCTGATATTCATTATTCAGCGTCTTCCTTTTTTTCTTCGTCAGTCGAAGCGTCAGCCTCAGGAGCAGATTCTGTTTCTGCTACAGGAGCTTCTGGTTCAGCCTCAGCAGCCGGAGTTTCCACTTCAGCTTCAGCAGCCGGTGCAGTCTCTTCAACTTGTGGCGTTTCAACCTCTACTGCAGGAGCTTCCGCTACGGGAGCTTCGACAACTGCTTCAGGAGTTTGCTCTACCACCGGAGCCTCAGCCACCGGAGCGGCTGTTGGAGCAGCAGGAGCGGTAGTATCAGCACCTTTAGCTTTTCCACCACGACGGCTTCTTGATTTTTTAACTTCTTTCTTACCTCCGTTGTAAAGTTCGTTGAAGTCTACCAGTTCGATCATTGCCATATCAGCGTTATCACCAAGACGGTTACCCACTTTAATGATACGGGTGTATCCACCCGGACGGTCACCCACTTTAGCAGCTACATCACGGAACAAATCCGTTACGGCATACTTGCTTCTCAGGTAAGCGAAAACGATACGACGGTTGTGTGTAGTATCTTCTTTTGATTTTGTAATCAGTGGCTCAACGAATTGTTTAAGCGCTTTTGCCTTAGCGACAGTGGTGTTGATACGTTTGTGCTCGATTAAAGAGCAAGCCATATTTGCCAGCATAGCTTTTCTATGTCCGGTCTGTCTGCTTAGGTGGTTGAATTTTTTTCCGTGTCTCATGACGTTCTTTTTAAATCTTCATCTTGCTGCAATCCGCTTTGGAGAGCAAAATATGAAGCTATTTATTCTTTATCCAATTTGTATTTTGCCAGGTCCATTCCGAAGGTTAGATTCTTCACAGCAACCAGTTCATCCAGTTCTGTTAAAGACTTCTTACCGAAGTTACGGAACTTCATCAGGTCATTTTTGTTGAAAGAAACCAAATCTCCAAGGGTTTCGACTTCAGCTGCTTTAAGGCAGTTCAGGGCTCTTACGGAAAGATCCATGTCGACAAGCTTGGTTTTAAGCAACTGTCGCATGTGTAATGACTCTTCATCGTAAGACTCAGTTTGTGCGATTTCATCTGCCTCAAGTGTAATTCTTTCGTCAGAGAAAAGCATAAAGTGGTGAATCAGTACTTTTGCAGCTTCAGTAAGCGCATCTTTCGGGCTGATTGAACCATCCGTCTTAATTTCGAAAACCAACTTCTCGTAGTCGGTTTTTTGTTCAACACGGAAGTTCTCGATTGCATATTTCACATTTTTTACCGGAGTAAAAATGGAGTCAGTAAAAATAGTTCCGATAGCTACGTTCTGCTTTTTATTCTCTTCGGCCGGCACATAACCCCTTCCTTTTTCAATAGTAAGCTCGATGTTCAAGTTTACTTTGCTGTCAAGGTTGCAGATTACCAATTCCGGGTTAAGCACCTGGAAGCCTGAAATGAATTTTTGGAAATCACCTGCAGTAAGCTGGTTTTTTCCTGAAACAGAGATAGTCACCGATTCGTTATCGACATCCTCGATCTGGCGTTTGAAACGTACCTGCTTTAGGTTCAGGATGATTTCAGTAACGTCTTCA
>CALRKC020000080.1:0-8314 GCA_943367895.1 Erythrobacter sanguineus
TAACGTCCGGCGGCTTCACGTCAGTTGCGGCTTTTGGAGCTGAGTATTCTCGGCTGGACTGAACGAAGTTATGGAAAAAAGAAGTTCATTTTACACGAAAAGCAGCAATTGCGTGAAACCGCTGTTATGTGGGGCGCGACACACTCGCAAATCACACAACGTAACCACAAAGAAAGTCATCTTTAGTTTTTGAATTTTTCAAAAGTTAGGCTGGCGCAATTCAACGCAACAAGTTTTTTAAATACATTTTCAACGCAAAGAAGATCGACAAAGACTTTCCGCAGCTATTGCGCCTGATTGCGTCCAGCACAGAACTCTCGGCTGGGAGATGCGAAAATAAAAAGACAAAATTTCCGGCGACTCTAACATAACGTAACCACAACGCTGAGCCGTGAAAAATAGGGGATAAGTGAAATTTACTCGAACACAAGCCGAACTTCTCAACATACGAGATACGTTCATTCGGCGCACGGAGCGACCACACATAACGTCCGGCGGCTTCACGTCAGTTGCGGCATTTGGAACTGAGTACTCTCGGCTGGACAGAACGAAGTAATGGAAAAAGGTTGTTCATTTTACAAAGTGAGCAGCAATTGCGTGAAACCGCTGTTATGCGACGTAGCTATTTTTTGATAAATTGACCACTGTAAATTACATCATGAGTATTTCTAAACTCAAAATTGAAAGTGTTATTTTCAGCTTTTATAATTACAAAGAAAGGACGATCAACAATTTCATTAGTATTCTGGACATTAAACGGCTCCGTGAAACCCTTAACTTTAAATTGAAAATCTGTAACCCAAATAATTTTACAATTCAGAATCTTTTCGCCAGTATTTAGAATAAACTGGTCGTCTCTGATATCAAACTCATAGTTATTGTATCCATAATGTTCTTCAATGATAGCACGATAAGAGCCATTTGAAAGAAAGTGTTTTTGATTAGAGAAATAAATACTTAGGAATAGAAAAAATGCTGAAATAAATCGTGTCATATTATCTGTTGGTTTAACGTTCTCTTCGGTCGCTATGTCGCATAACGTCCGGCGGCTTCACGTCAGTTGCGGCATTTGGAACTGAGTACTCTCGGCTGGACAAAACGAAGTTATGGAAAAAAGAAGTTCATTTTACAAGGAAAGCAGCAATTGCGTGAAACCGCTGTTAGGCGACGTTGCAATATTTTTTCTTTTTTATAAGATTTCCATAGCTTTACAACAATATGGAAGAAATTTATAAAAAACTTGAAACGATTCGAGACGTTTGGAATTATAACATTTGGGATTACCCATATTGTCAAAGTGAAATTAAGTTTGATGAAGAAGCAAAAACAAACTATTTCGGTGACTTAATGGGGTATTTCCATGACACCTTAGATATGCTAAAATCTCCTATAACCGGTGATGGAAAATTAGGGGTGTTTTCATATCATGTTAGCTTATTTCAAATTTTATATGTTCAACAAGATTTTATTGAAGAACTTCTGAGATTATTTTCAACTAATTACAATAAAGGAGATTTAAAGAAAGATGATAACTATTCAATAAATAGAGAGATTAGAAATGAATTAGTAGGACACCCAATTCGGCGAGATAAAGTAGGTAAATTAGTTTCATCAACATTGTTTTCATATGAATCACTACAAGGAAAAATAGAGTATTTGAGATATCGTCAAGAAAATAATTTTGAATTTGAAGCGGTTAAACATAAACTTGAAGATGTTTTAAACAGGCATTCAAATTTTTTAAATACTTGGCTAGACGTTATTATTGAAAAGCTGAAACTTGTTGTAAACAAGCATAAAATTGAATTGAAAAAAATTCAAAGCAAGATTTTTAACGTGAAATTTGAAAGTTTAATTTGTTTGTTAGACCAAAAGTACAAACCGTTTTTAGAGAACACATACTTATATGATAAAGAATCGATTTTAAAAATATATGAAAAGCGTGGAATTCATAGACGATATCGGATTGTTTATGAACAATTTATTGACGATTTGGTTTCATCGTTAGCCGAGCAAATTAATAGCTGTGATGAAGTTTTTACCAGGAATTTTATTGTTTATGATCAGCCAGCACCTAGAGTTAAGCCATTATTTTACAACGGCAAAGATGGAAAAATTCATATTGATGTGCCAATGCGGAAGCGAAAGCCAGGGCGTCCAAAAAAAGATTACAATTATCCTTTGCAAAAACTGATTGATTCACACAGAAGAAATTATAGGGACTTTCAGTTTTTTAGTGGATCGATTTTAGCCCAGTGTAAAAATAAAATTGTCGAAAAAGAATTAGATCGAATGTTACAATATTTAGATGATGACGTTGAATACATATCATCATATAGATTAATTTCTAAAATATTGAAGAATTAACGCATTTTGTACACGTCGCGCAAAGCAATGTCGCCTAACGTCCGGCGGCTTCACGTCAGTTGCGGCATTTGGAACTGAGTATTCTCGGCGTGGACAAGACGAAGTTATGGAAAAAAGAAGTTCATTTTACAAGGGAAGCAGCAATTGCGTGAAACCGCTGTTACCTGCAGGTTTAATCTTCATATTTCCACTCACTTACACCTCCATGATGTGAGCATGCGCCCCGACCAGTTGCATCTGATTCAGTTCCATCTTTGCAAATTGCACCTGAACGATTACTTTCAATTCCATCATCGTCATAGCCTGAATTACTTGGTGATAAATTTTCAACATTTTCTGAAGACACAGTTTCTTCATCGCTAGCTTCTTCATCATTTATATTATAATTATCTGTACTTGCTTTATTTTCAAGAGCCCTGTAATTAGTAACTTTTAAGTGCGTATCATTATTTTCACGTTTGGGGATTGTATCCGTAGCTGAAAAGCTCGTTTCCCTTTTTGAGTTTTGTGATTTGTCAGTAATAAAGATATTTCCAAATATGAGAGCTAAAATTATAAGAAGACAACCGTTTCCAGACTTCTTGAAAAATAGCTTATACAGACCAAAAATGATAAAGGCGTAACAGATAAACGTTAAATAGGATTCCATATGTTTGTCGTTTTGGTCAAAACTTGCAGGTAACGTCCGGCGGCTTCACGTCAGTTGCGGCTTTTGGAACTGAGTATTCTCGGCGTGGACAAAACGAAGTTATGGAAAAAAGAAGTTCATTTTACAAGAAAAGTAGCAATTGCGTGAAACCGCTGTTACCTGCAGTATTTCTAATTCTTCTCGAAATACCAATACTGTTTATGTTTTATATTTTCAGTTTTGATTGTAATATTTTGGTTAGGAATGATATGCTCAATTTCATTTTTTTTATTTTTTACAATTATTGAATTACCAGAAATATCAAGTTTTCCAACTAAGAATTTATTTTCTATATCATCATCCTCATTTTTACTTTCAAGCCTAATTACTTTTAAACCTTTTTTCTCTGCATTTTTTACACTTTTTAAATTTATGTCGAGATATTTATTTGCGGCGTCAATGTATTCTTGAGAAATTTTTGAGGATTTTCTTTTATTCAATTGCTCAATTAGCTTTTTTGTAAATGGATATTTATAGAAATTTCTAATGTGAATAATCTCGAAAAATATAATTCCAAAACTACATCCGAATACTTCGTTAATAGCTTCTTCAAATGAATTATAGCTTTCGTAATAGTTACTTATTCGGTCTCCATAATAACATTCGAACGCATATTCGAATTTCTTCGTAGTGTTATTCTTCTCTATTGAAATTACAAAATCATATGATTCATAAGGAACTGTATATTGTTGAAACCTAATCTCTAAAATCGGTGTGTTATCTTCCATTTGAGGGCGATTCGTTAATATTGCAGGTAACGTCCGGCGGCTTCACGTCAGTTGCGGCATTTGGAACTGAGTATTCTCGGCGTGGACAAAACGAAGTTATGGAAAAAGCTGTTACATTTTACAAGGGGAGTAGCAATTGCGTGAAACCGCTGTTAGCGGTAGTACATTATTTTGCGATATGCTTTTTATTCTGGGTTTTATTGTAATGTTCGAGTTTGCGAGCCAAATCAAAATACTCAAACATATCTTCAGCAATTCTTGGATTTATTCCGGTTGATGGAGCGAATATTGGCAATAACTTTGCAAATCTTATATAAAATATGGAGAGGTGTAGGTTATTAATAAGTTTAACAAAATCACTATCTAAAAAGGGCATATAGTTGAATATCTTTTCGGTGTATGTGTTAACATTTTGAACACAATTAATGGATATAAATTCAGCAAACGAAGCTTTTCGGAGATTCAAAGGACTACCTAATTGCAGGTTTTCTGGAAAATTATGAAGTTCTGCTTTTGTACAAATTTGTAAAAATTCTTCTTTAGTAATCGAATCTCTATCAAAATCATTTGGATTTAAATTTGCTGATTTTATTGTAAATTCATAAACAGTGAATGCGTTTCTCAATAATGATTCGGTTAGAATATAAACAGAACTGTAAATATTTTTCTTATCTCTTTTTTCTTTAATTACAACAACTACGATGTAAAAAATATAACTTGAAATATATGCTAAACTGAGATTGGATAAAATTCCTCCGAGTTCATCTCCAAATGTAAAAACCTCTGTAGTTTCATTAAATAATAAGTCATTCATGAAAACTACCAAAATTGAGAAAATAAGTAAAATCTGAAGAATTCTTTTCTGTGACATTGCTACTTAATCGTGTTTTTTTAGTCCGTTCGCTGATGTATTACCGCTAACTATCCAATACACGCAACAACTTTCAAACAATTCAGCAATTTCTCGTGAGATACGAAAAAGCGCATTGCGTAAAAATGTCTTACATCGGTACCGGTTTCCAAATATAGTCTTTTATCATAACCTGTCCAACAGACGCCCGTTTTTACGGAAAGCGCAGTCACCTAAGTCCCATAAAGCAACCTGATTATGAATTTGCCGCCTCCACGCCGAAAACCTTAGTCCGGGCTCATACAAAAACCCTCCGCGAAATACCTTGTCAGTGTTTTACAAATCGCAGTGTGGATCCGCCCGTACCATCAACCTTGACAATATAACTGCCTTGTGCAAGTTTGCTGACATCTAATGCCGCTCCCGCACCGATACTGAATTCCTGCATCTGCTGCCCAATCATATTCCAAATCGTACCCGACAGTGGCGCGTCAGCAGTGAAATGAAGTTTATCGGAGGCCGGATTCGGGTAAAGGCTGAGCTTTACCTTTCCCTGCTCCGGAATACCCAAAGGCGCACTGCTGATTTTTGTCAGGTATGGATAGTTCTGGAATGGGTCCGCATCATGCGTCAGGTCGCCAAAGACCGCATCACCATTCGCCATACCACTCAGGAACACCGAGCCGTCCGCTGCAATCCGCACACTGTCCGAGCGATCATACAAATCCCCACCGGCCATGACTGCCATCAGCGCATTGCCGTTGGTATCATATTTTACAAGAACCGCATCATCATTATAATCACCATTAATCGTCGTAACCCCGTTCCCCCAGTTCACCGTTCCCCGCGTACCTCCTGCAAAATAGACATTGCCCGCGCCATCCAGCTCAAGGAAATTTTTCTTGCCCGTAACGACACCGCCGGTTCCGGTTACCTCGCGCACCCACTGGTAGTCGCCGGCACTGTTCAGCTTTGCCAGGAAAAAATCGCTGTTGTCAACAGGGCCCTCGACCGTGATAGGACCGAAAGCATAACTCCCGAAAAGATGGGAACTGAAGTACACTTCGTCCGGAGTCCTCGCCTTAATCTGCGGGAACGGACAGGTAATATCCTCAACATATTTAATCCATTGAAACACACCCGTAGGCGAATATTTCGCAGCGTAGGTATTGTATGTTAAAGTTGTCCCGGCAGGCACGCCCGCATAGGTCGCGTTACTTTCGGCACAGGCACCGGCGGCATAAATATTTCCTGCGTTGTCCACGCTGATGGAGGTCACCATCTTCGCATAAGCCTGTGTAATCAACAGTTCCGTCACCCCGGCTGTATTCAGTTTCTCGATGTAGGAATAATAATAATCATCATAACCGATATAAATATTGTCGTCCGAATCCACTACAATGGTCCTGAAATCACTCATAAATCCACCCTGGGTCTCAATCGGGCGGTACCAGATCAGGTCGCCGTCGGGGCTGAATTTAATCATCAGGAAGTTGACTCCCTGCGATTCCGAAATAAGGCCTACATTTTCGAAAAGGATAGCATCCGTATAACCCGCCGCCATCAGTAAATTGCCTTCACTGTCGGTTGCCATCTCATAAACAGTCACCTCACCGCCGAGCGTCCTGGAGTAAAGCAGGTTACCGTCATGATCATATTTGTTGTAAAAAACCGTACCCATGATATCAATGTAAGGGGAGGGGTTCTCCTTAAAGCCTGCCATATAAACATTGCCCGAGCTGTCCGTAGCGAGCGGGTAGCTTATCCCTTCAGTACTCAGGTTGAAATTGATATCCGGAGTCTGCAGCCATTCGAAATTTTGCGCCTGGACCGCCGTGATTCCCAAAAGAAGCAGTAAAGTAATTTTTTTCATAACTCGTTAGTTTTTTGGTTCTTTGGCTTAAAGCCAATGGGAAGATGCGTAAATATTGGCGGGGTTGCGTCCCATATCAGGTTTTCAAACGCTTTGAAAAAACATCCTTTAAAATCCGTTTCTGAAGGGTATTTCAATATATTTGAATACCGAAACCGCATTGCAAAGTTAACTTAAAAGCCATAAAGACAAATACATGAGCCAACTGATAAAAATAATAGCCTGGGCATTACTTTCGACCACAGCCCTCTATTCGCAGCTTAAAAGCGATACCATCATCAATACCGGTATTTACAAATCTTATTTCTGCTATGCGGTCAAACAACCGTTATACGTTACTTACGCCCTGTATAAAGGCGGTGGCGACTGCGACAGGGATAGGGAAGGTTTCGATTTTAAGAAATGTGGCATTAAAACCGCCTCCGATAAAGATTACTCAAAATCTGGTTACGACAAAGGCCATCTCGTCAATGCAGAAGATTTTGCCTTCGACTGTGAAAAAGAAGCACTAACCTTCTGCTACTACAATTGCCTGCCGCAGACCGTGGCGCTGAACCGCGGTATCTGGAAAACCTGGGAGGAGAAAATAAGGGAAACCTCCCAGACCCGTAAACTGTTTATCATCGCCGGCGGTATTTATGGAAAGAAGACCATCGGCAAAAATAAAATTGGCGTACCCGATTATTGCTACAAGATTGTGCTTGATGCCCAAACCAAAGACATCATATGGTGCCTGCTGTTCCCCAATGATAAAAGCGGCGATGTCGTTGAAATCAGCCTTGACAACCTGAAGCGCAAGCTCGGTTATGGATTGGTACCCTAGGAGTTAATTCTACAACAATTGTTTGAAATCCCGTAAAGTATAATCAATCGCCTTGCTATAATTTTACAACTATAAATCCAAAATGAAAGAGCCATGAGAAATCTGGGACTAATGCTGATCGCCGCACTTACAATAGCTTCCTGTAAGAATGCTGCAAAAGAACAGGCTGAAGCCGAACAGGCCAAACAAGCTACGATTGACTCCATAAGGATGGAAGTTGCACAAAAACAAGCTGAGGAAGCCAGACAGAAAACAATAGATTCGATGAAGGCCGTCGCCGACGCACAACGCGTGAGGAGCCAGCAGGCATTAGCTACGAATGCGTCGTCAGGCAGCACCACCACAACGACCACCACAACCCAGAAGAAAGGCTGGAGTAATACCGCTAAAGGCGCGGTAATCGGTGCAGGGGTAGGCGCAGTGACGGGTGCCGTTGTGTCTAAAAAGAAAAAAGGGCAGGGCGCACTGATAGGCGGTGCCTCAGGAGCAATTTTAGGAGCCGGTGTCGGTTCTGTAATTGATGAGAAAAAGAAAAAAAACGGAGAATAAGACGATCGCAACTATCTCTATATATATTCACGGAAAACCGGAGCTTTACTAAGTTTCGGTTTTTTTTATTTTGGTCATGCCCCAATCAGGACCGCCTGGCTGCAGGACTGAGGAAAACTTTTTTGTAAGATTTATGATCACATCGTTGCAGGAATCCGGACGACTGCAAAGCGTTATCCCATCCGCTGATCGTGCCGGTGGGACTCACAAATTTCATTTACAAACACTTGTCTTAATTGTCAATTTTCAATTATCAATTATCAATTGTCTGCAACCAATGAAATATTTACTATTTTTGAAAAATGTTAATGAAATGTAAAAATTAATTACGCCAAAACCGACACCAAATGCTCTTTAACTCCCTAGGATTCGCGATCTTTCTCCCCATTGTCTTTATTCTTTACTGGTTCGTAACCAACAAAAGCCTCAAATTGCA
>CALRKC020000081.1:0-8300 GCA_943367895.1 Erythrobacter sanguineus
GGCTACAGTAAGTTAAACAACTTAAATATAATTTGAGAATAATATAGTCTCGAGAATTTATATTGCTTAAGGCCAATAAAAACGATTTCATTTAATTAAGCTCCTTACTATCATTTTAAACTTAAAATGCCTTAATTAAAATGAAAGAAGCATGGCTAAGTTCTCTGTAAGAATCTATTAATTATTATTTAGCAAGATGGGATTCGAAATCTACTTGTGCTAATGTTTTAGCAAAGAAAAAGCCCCCGCAGGTAATCCAGGTGGGGCAATGTATCCTGTTTTTGGATATAAAAAAAAAATTTATTTCTACAATCCCACCATAGTATCTCCGCCAAGTTCAGTAAAAATCATATAACTTCCGACAGCGATATGGTTATTCTCACCTCCTGTTGCAGAAGAAAATCCAATCTGTGGAGCGAGTGTCGTAGCTGCGTTACAACGTAAATTACCTGTGAAATCTATAACGGTTACAGGGTTTGAATTGGAAGTTATTATATTTTTTCCACCCAATAGAGAAATCTGGGCTCGTATGGATGTGGTAGCAACATTGCCGCTCGCATCAATTGCAAATGATTCGGTAACATATTCCATCGAAGTGATTGCCGATGGCACATTTGCCAACCACCTGATTGCCGTCACATGCGCGTGTAAGTCTCCTGCATTAATAATTAATCTTCCCTTAAATTGATAGCTTTTATTGGCCGTAAGATTAACAGATGAGAATGTATCCTGGTAGCTTGTGCCGTCGTTAAGTCCGATTGATTCAAGAGGGAGCACCATGATTTTTGTAAATAACGCGTTGGAGAGCCCGGTCACCTGGCTTTTCGTAACAGTCCCGGTAATCGTACCGGCATTTCCCTCTATGTTATTAATGGAAATATTGCCACTCGCGGGTAATAGGGTATTTACTCTTCTTACTGGCGCATAACCTTCGACTATTTTCTTCATTCCCAACGGTGTAACTGCAAGTATCGTTTCCGGCATCGCAGTAGCTTCTTCAACCATAGCGACCTCTACAATTCCCTTTTGGTTTTCTGTGGCATCGACAACGATTTGCTGCAGTAACCCATTGGCTACATAAGGGGTTATGTATTTTGAGTCATTCGTTCCCGCTTCCACTTCGTTGATGCTTGCCTTATCCTGGGAAATATGTAATGTACTGTCAATGAGTTCTCCCCATTGGGATGGATTGGGCTTGCTGTAGGCAAGAAAAAAGCTCTTTATAATGTTTCTTCGTTGGTGTGCCATGTGCCGTAGTTTTTAGCTGTTTTTTGATCGATACCTTAGTTTACGGAGCCTATTTTTACAACGGAATCGTCCCCAAGTTCTGTAAATTCCATGTAACTCCCGACTTTAACCACCATATTAGAGCCGCCTGTTAATGTTGAAAACGATATTTGTGGCGCTAGGGTGGTTGCTGCAGTAGTTCTTACAATTCCATCAAAATCTATGACTGTAGATTGACTTGAACTTGCAGCGTTAATAGTCTTGACATCAACGCTATTTACAACTGCCCTATGAGATGAGCTTACCACATTTCCACTGGAGCCGCCGGAAAATGATTCAGTGACATAATTTATTGAGACTGCAGATTCAACACTTCCGGCCCATTTTAACGCGACTGAGTGACTCGTGGTGCCTTTAATTAAGATTAATCGGCCCTTGAAGTGATAGGTCTTATTAGCAGAAAGATTCACAGAAGTCAAAGTATTTTGTAAGGTTGTAACATCTGAAAGGTCTATTGGCAGAACTGGCATAACTATCATTTTCGGCATAAGTTCGCTTTCTAAACCGATAACCTGGCTCTTCGTGATGGTACCCGTAATGGAAAGCGCAGTACCCGGAATGTCCTCGATGGTAACATTCCCACCTATTGGCGGAACATTATTGACGCTTCGTACTAACGCGAACGTTTCAACGGACTTTTTCGCGCCTCTAGGTGTTACAGCTAAAGGTTTGTCTTCAGCAGCTTCGATTTCTGCTGTTGACGCGATCTCAATCAATCCTTTGATAGTTTCTGAAGCGTCAGGTATATATGTGCCCACAAGTGCCTTTGCTCCCTTTGGTGTGAGATATTTCACATCGGAAATACCAAGTTGGGCTTCCGCTACAGTCGCTTTGTCTTCTGCAATATTTACACTGCTATCAATGAGGTTTTCAAATTGGGCCTGTGTAGGCTTAAATGTTGTAAAAAAGTAACTCTTAAGTATGTTTCTGAATTGTATTGCCATGGCTTATTTTTTTAATTATTATTTGGTCTTACCATAAAAGTGGTATCAATCCCCATCTCACCAATACCGGGTATAATATTTTCTTCAAAAATAGTCCTGATATTCTCTTTCCGGCTTATTTTGCCTGCAGGACTTTCCGCGATTACCTTAAAATGATGATACACTTGCCTGCCTTGGTTATCCAGAAGATTGAGATTTGATGTGAATTCTGCAATCGCACCTAAGCTGACGTAAACAGATTCGTCATTGGATTGTATCGAAAAAATTTCCTTCCATGTACCTTCAGCATTCATCTTATATAGATGATATATACCGTTATAAATAGTCTTGTTCCAATACAATGTCACATCCTGCATTACCCCGTCCTGAATCGTATCATAGATGTAATTTAATATAGGGGATACAATGTCAACCGGTTCTGGTAAGACAAAAGCAACTATTTTCGAAGGGAGCGAAGGAGCATACTCGGTAACGATGATGTCCTCCTGTTCCTGCTCACTATATTCTGAATATTTTACTTCCCTGGATACGGTAATTCGATAATAGGCTGTTTCACCATAAGGGGTTTCTGCCAGGTCCGAAAAATCATCACTAAATGCCCATACACCGTCCGAGACGAATACCTCAGGCGAATCAATAACGTATCTTTTGACGAGTGCCATACTCCTAATAGATTCCGAGTCCAGTCTGTTAAAGGCACGATACAGGTTGATTTTCGCCATTTGCTGCCGCTTATCATATTCGTTAATTTCAAATGATAGGGCTGGCAGTTCGCCCGATGCAGCGTCTAGTAGTGAGATGACTTTCCTTATTTCAGGTGCATACGCCGGATAGGTATTGACAAGTTTGACAGGGCCAATAAACTGACTGAAGGGCCCCATTTTCAATTGTGTACCCATTTCCCTGGCGCCATAGAAGTACATATTACCTGACGCGCCATCGAGCGTGAAGTCGGTAAACTCAACTGTATTTACTTCTACTACTTTTGCCATCGGCGCCACGTGGAATTCTGAACTTAAAGGATTTAACAAATGTCCATTTTTGTCACGTACCTGCTGTTTTTGTGCGTTTGGTTCGTAGGGTTCGCTATTTTGTGCATTCGGTTTAATGTACTCGTAAATTAAGGGTAGTTCAGTCAGCGGAACAAATACGCTTTCAACAGCTTCCTGAATAAAATGGATTAATAAGACATCCTTTTCTATACCTGAGGACTGCGGAATGATGACTTGGTTCAAAGCTTCAATTTCTTCGAATGCAATGTTACCGCCATTATTAGTATTATGCCATGTGACAAACTGTTCGATGCCGTTAATTAATGCGGGATTATCCGGCCAGGGCATGCTATAAGAGTTCGCAAATTCGGTGTAATTTGCATGCTCGTGCCCCGGCTTAGCTAATGAACCAAAATCTAGGAAATTCACCCACAAGGCATTAAATATTTCCTCATCTTCTAATTTAATTGAATCAAGTTCGGTCTTTATTGCAGTTACCGTTTCCGGTTTGTAAAGGGCGTTAAGTATCAGCTCTTCATCCGCGCGATAAAATAGGATCGCATGGGGCCGCTGTTTAAAATGCGTTTGAAAAGTGTATGTAGACTTTCCATAAAAATCAGGGCGTGTAGCGTAAATAGAACCCACCGGTGCATCAGGCTGCTTCGGAGCTATAATCTTTTGGACATACAAAATTGACGGAGTACTCATCCTTGAAAAATATCCTCCTGTTTGAAAATCATTTATTGAATGCGACCTCAATCCAAAAATAGAATATTTTACGTCTTCGTCGTCACTAGGCTGGATGCCCTCGGCGTTTAATCCTATGTTATCGTTGTGATAAAGGTAAACCCTATAACCTGGATAAAAATTGATGTCATCCTGATGGCCCGTTTCTACTCTGTCATAACTGGGGTTACCCTCTTCAAATGAAGGGTCAGTGAAATATAAGATCACCGCATCAGTTGTGCTTCCGATGTTCTCAATTTTGACAACATCACAGATTTTCCGCTCGCTGTTGATACCACCATTTATCGTCCTTACCCGGACTATACCTTTGTAATAATTTACGTGATCAGCCTCATATTGCGGATGTTGGGGTAGTATGAGACTATCAAATGTCACTTTATACAATCCCCTGTGTCCATCGATTAGATTACCATTAATATCAGTCTCTTCAGTGGGCTCCATCACTTCCTCGATAGTGCCATCGTCCCAGAAGCCCCTGCTTTTCTCTAAATATTTATCGGTATTGCCTTCATCATCCGTAGACCCATAAATTTCCCTTCGGACCTCCCAGTCGGGCAGGTTTATTTTTAGGGTATGTGGATTATTAGCGCCCCAGGCATAAATATTCTGCATGTTTTCCACTATCGTAAACAGGGCTCCATTGATATTCTCTGGTCCTTGTAGCGAATCATAATTTATATACTCTCCTGAAGGATTTACGATGACATCACTTATCTGCTTCTTATACACCTGGATCTTAGGATACTGCCCTGTAACGTCGATGGCCTTGATGACGAATTGCTGATCACCACAAACAAACATGCCGCCAACGTAATTCACAGCGGTACCCGCGGGAATTATAGGTTCCAGAGTTTCATTTATACTCGCCAGAAAATAAGCCGAAGTTGCTATTTCTGAAACGTCTTCAGTGACGTCGCCCAATAGCATAGCCCTTCCCGAAACCGTATTCGGGATGTAATTACGGATATAAATTTCAATGTCATTCGCATAATATTCAAGCTCGCTAGAATATGGTCCGTTCACGTCAAGTACTTGACTATCGGTGAATATAGGATCAATTTTAAAAACTGATACTTCCTGCACGAAATTATAATCGAATGTCAGTCGGACCAGTGTATTGTCCGTAGCGATTAAAGGATTATCGATAAGCATGTCCTGCTCATCCGCGGAGGTAAACACTAAAGGGGATTCCTCACGTATGAAGACAGTAGTTACATTAGATGGAGGCTTCAGCAGGTTTGCAGGCTTTAAATGGGTGTCTATGTATTTGTCTGGCAACAGCATCGCCGACGGCCGCGAAAATATATTGATGCCGTAGGAATTATAATAATAACGACCGCTTTTCGTCTGCTTATGAATAAAGAGCGTGTTGGTAATATCCGAAAGCAGTATAGGCTGGGTTTCAAAGTCTCCTGTTTGGCCTATCGGCGCCGCATATCGGTATTCCTCATCATGCGAAAGCTCTGGACTTCTCCATACCGTTTCAGCATCCATTTTGTATTCGAGTCCCGCATATACCGGATAACTGAAATCCTTCATATTATACTGTTCATCCGACATATAAAAAGGTTCGTTTTCAGCAAGGTTGGGAATTGAATGCGCCGAAATCGTGACATATCTGTATAAACCATCGTGCGAATACCCTTCAGGCGCAGTCATGGAAACCATATCGTCAGGATTAATTATGCCTGGTGTTAGTTTATCAATATCAACCGATTTGGGAAGCCTTTGATCGTTTGTTGAAGCCGATAATGGCAAACTCATCGCAACATGCGTAACATTCAAAAACTCTGCTATGTTATTCACATTTTTCTCCGTAGTATACTTTGTAAGATAAATGTATTTAACTCCTGAGGGGCCATTAGAATAATCAATCATCCCGAGCCCTAAAAGTCTGGCGATGTGGTAGTCGTTTGCGGCGAGGTTGATCATGTTTAACAATGACATACTATAATCCGGATCTACTTCCTCAGGCTCTTCAGAATCTGAAGGCTCCATTCCCTGAGGATTGTCTTCAAATTCGCTAAGCTCGAGGAATTTGTCGACAAGGGCGCTAAGGCTTTTTTCATGTTCACCTAAATTGTTGTTCCATTTATCGACATAGTTTGCTATGTTTACAGTGTCCCCGTCGTTATACAATGGCCATTTACCATTAATAAGCCCGGGGACTGGTTCAAGATTTGTCAAAGCAGTTGCATCCTCCTGAGAGAGAGCATAATTTCCAAGGTTTTGCCAAAGGCTTTGGCTATTTGCACGTTCTATAAATTCTGAGTAAAATTCAAATTTGATTTTTGACAGAAGACATGAGGTTGCCTTGAGTCGAATACTTCGTCCGTTTTCACAAAGCATTTTCGCAGTATTTGCAGAGCTGCCTGAATAAGTTTTCCTCGCATATGTGATTTTAGGTGCAGTCTCGAGATTCTCATTTACACTTAAAGCTTCCACCCTCAACACTGATTGCGGAGTTACCCCGGAAACCTCAACCTTTGCATTGAAGAAAAGATTGCGTTTACTTACTATCTCGATGATTTCGTCTCCATAATCTTGAAAGAATTGAGGTATACTCGGTGAACTGTTATTATTAGGGAGGAGCGTATGGTATTTGACCTGATTCCTAAAATAAACATGAATAAACTCGCCGTTGGACAGCGGATATACCCACATCGCGATTTGGTTGTAGGTGTATAAAGGTTGGCTATTGGCAAAATCAATTTCGTTGACGAAATTTTCCTGGTAACGAGCCCTGTAAACCGTTACAAAATCATCTGGCTTATTGAAATTATTAGTATTTTGGGAGTAATCTCCCTTGGGCAAATGTTTCTCCCCCAATGATCTTCCAAACATCCATCTTAAATGCACACCTGCTGCACTTCCATCAGCCCCTGTAGAACCAGCAGCGGAAAATATTAAATTTGGAGATTGAAGCGAAATATTACCGGTATCGATGCTTTCATAACTTGGTGCACAGATGAATTCTCCCTCCCCGGGATTCAGATCCGTTTCGCAGAGCTTGACCCCTGTCATAAAAGTAATGTTTGCCTGGAAGCTGTCACTCCGTTCCTTTATAGGTACACCATCCGTTAAGCTGATATTTCGGCTAAGGGTATTGGTTTCGCAAGTTAATAGGTCGGATGCAGCATACACAAGATATTCTCCGTGAATATCAAATCCGGTAACGCTGTTATTAAAAGGCAGGTAGTTCAGCCTTTTCAAAAGGTACCCCCCCTTAGTTCCGATATTTTTAGCCCACAGGTAGTCGAAATCCTGACTCGGTGTATGGTGTAATGCGCAATAGTAAACAGTTGATAATGTATTTGTCCCTATAGCTTCATGACCCACTGCATAGAAATGATTACCTGATTGCTTGCACAGCGTTATTTTCATTGTTGCTGAGCCGCTTAAGGCATGCAGTTGGGGACTATCATTTTCATCGGTAACTCTTAATAACACTCCAACGTCCGACAGTACATCATAACCTGATACAACATATACGTTATTGTTGTTATCGGTAGGATATACAAGTATATCATGCGCCTTAAAATTTCCAAAAGGAAGTATTCCATAACAAATTTCTCGTTGATGCTTTTTTGTAAGCTCGTAGTCGAAATCAATGATATTGGGCATCGCTCCCTTATGTGTGGCAAGTACAGCAAGACCATATTCATAAGAATATACAGAATTAATTAGTAAATCGTCTCCGCTACTGGTATACGTGACAATAGCATTAAGTACTGTTCCATTGGTGTTAAACCTGATTACATGCGGAGTTAGGAACTGTGTAACCATTACTTCATTTAATGCAGAATAGCAAAAGTAAAAATCAGAACTCACCCTTGAATTGACCAAAAAGGTTTCTTCCTCAAATGGTATAATGTCCCCGACTGCCTTTACCCAAACTATCTCATGTTTGTGGTTGATTTTTAGTAATCCATATCGATCACCACTACCACTGAAACTCAATACATATGAAACATCCTGATTAACCTCAGTGATTTGGATGATTTTATTAAACCTGAAGGTTTCCGGGTTTGTATACTGAAGCTCAAAATCTAATTGCCAAAGTTTTTCTCCGTAATGATCCGTTGCCAATATGGTAGGTCCATTATTGTTCGACCCCACACTGTACGTCACATGTTCATTACTTTCCAGAAAAGTTTCTGAATAGTTTATAGTGATATTGGTATGATTGAATTCTTTAATGAATGACATATCCGTAAGATTTAATTAAAAAGTTAATGTAACATCAATGGGCAGCCCGTCCGCTGCAGGTATCTCAGCATATTCATTCCCATTCCACAAATGATATTGAAACCTGATTTTAATGCTGCTG